>CAKUXU010000076.1 GCA_934700635.1 uncultured Eubacteriales bacterium
AAGTGTCGCTCTTAAAGAAGTTCCTCAAATGATAATCGATTTTGTTATTAAATCAGTTTGTATATTTACTGCTCTTTTCATAATTAATAAAACATTTGGATTTTTCATGGTAGGAATATTCCTTATAGTAATAGCTTACATTTTTTATTATGTTCCGAAAATTCAAAAGGAAGTTGCTGCTTCCCACGAAACATTTTCAAATTTAACCAGTAACCTTGAAGAAAATCTTTCAGGAATTAGAACAGTTCAATCTTTCACAAATGAAAATCTAGAAGTTAAAAAATTTAAAAACGGCATTAATGCATACGTTCAAGACAAAAAAAGAATTTTTAAAATTTCCAGCGTTTTCGATTCGAGCGTATATGTTTTTATTATGGGTTTAATCCCGTTTTCAACTATTCTAGGAATGTTTTTTGTTATAAATCAAAACATAAATATGGGCGACTTAATGGCAATTATGCTTTTTATGGACATACTCTTCGGACCCATTTTTTCCGTCCTTGGAATTGCAGAAACCATTCAAGAAAGCTCCGCAGGATTAACAAGAGTATTTGATCTTTTAGAAGTAAAGCCAGAAATATTTGATTCTCCACAATGTATTACTTTACCTAAAGTAAAAGGAAGTATAGAATTTAAAAACGTTTCTTTCAAACATAAAACAGGCAAAGAAATATTTAAAAATTTAAATCTAAAGATAAATCCAGGAGAATACATTGCACTTGTAGGTCCTTCAGGATCGGGGAAATCCACATTTTGTAATTTAATTCCAAGATTTTATGATGTTTCATCAGGTCAAGTATTAGTTGATCAAACAGATGTAAGAAATATAAATCTTGAAAATTTAAGAAAAAATATAGGATTTGTTCATCAAGAAACATTTTTATTTTCAGGTACTATAAAAGAAAACATTGAATACGGAAAGCTCGGCGCTTCGATGGAAGAAATAGTTGAAGCAGCAAAAAATGCATATTGCCACGATTTTATAATGAAACTCCCTAATAAATATGAAACATTAATCGGTCAACATGGATCAAGTCTTTCAGGAGGTCAAAAACAACGAATTGCTATTGCAAGAACATTTTTAAAGAATCCTCCTATTCTAATATTTGACGAAGCTACTTCAAGTTTAGACAACGAAAGCGAAAAATATATACAAAAATCAATGGAAAAATTATCAGTAGGTCGAACAACAATAGTAATAGCTCATAGACTTTCAACTATACAAAACGCAAAAAGAATACTGGTACTTTCTAATGGAAATATAGTTCAAGAAGGAACACACAAAGAACTGATAAATCAAGAAGGCGTTTACCTTGAACTTTACAAATTGCTATAAAATTAATACTCAATCCTTATGTGAGGATTGAGTATTTTTATATGTTTATTTATCTTTTTCGATAAATTTAGAATATGGATCTTTTCCTACTTATATAATTCTCTATTCTTTTGTTTCTTCCGTTTTATTTTTAATTCTCCAGCGTTCATGCGGTTTAAGCATAAATTTAGAAAGAGGTTTTTTCTCTCTACATTCAGGGCATCTCTCTATTGCATCAAGTGAAGCCGGTGTAGGCATAACTCCCATAGGGCCATCATATATTTCAAACATTTTTCCGCATTGTCTACATTTTACTTTTCTTAAATGCTTGGAGATATGATCTTTCATAGCTTCTGTAAAATTAACTGCACCGCCACTTACCTTTTCTACATCTTTTTCTGAAATTTGTTCTTTATTCATTTTTATTTCCTCCCTATATATTTATTTATTTTTCTGTTTTTTCCGTTTTATTTTTAATTCTCCAGCGTTCATGCGGTTTAAGCATAAATTCAGGGAAAGGTTTTTTCTCTCTGCACTCAGGGCATCTCCTTCTTGAATCATAGAAAGCTGGTGTAGGAACAACTCCTAACATATATTCAGAACATATTTCAAACGTTTTTCCACATTGGGTACACTTTACCTTTTTTGAATGCTTGGAGATATGATCTTTCATAGCTTCAACAAGTTCACCTGTACCCCCACTTACTTTTTCTATTTCTTTTTCTGATATTTGTTCTTTATTCATTTTTATTTCCTCCCTATATATATTTTTTTATTATTTTGTTTCTTCTGATTCAATTTTACCAACACTTGGTTTATTTATCTTTACAACCACTTTTTCTCTGCATTCAGGGCATCTATTTCTTTTTATATCCGGTGTAAGTATTCCCGTATCTAAATAAAGTCGTTCAAACATTTTTCCGCATTGGACACACTTTACCTTTTCTGAATGCTTGGAGATATAATCTTGCATAGATTCTGTAAATTTAACTGCACCGCCACTTACTTTTTCTACATCTTTTTCTAAAATTTGTTCTTTATTCATTTTTATTTCCTCCCTATATATTTTTTTATTATTTTGTTTCTTCTGATTCAATTTTACTAACTTTTTTTCCTTTGCATTCAGGGCATCTCTTCATTGCATTAATTATATCCGGTTTAGAAATAACGTCCATCATATAGACAGTTTCAAACATTTTTCCACATTGGGTACACTTTATTTTTATTAAATGCTTGGAACCAAGATCTCTCGTAGCTTCTGTAAATTTAACTGCACCTCCGCTTACTTTTTCTACATCTTTTTCTGAAATTTGTTCTTTATTCATTTTTATTTCCTCCTATATATATTAATTTTTCTGTTTTTCTTATTTAATCATCTTTTGAAAAATGTATCATTTTTATCAATACGGCGCGGATATTTTTCTCTACACTTAGAACATATTTCCCTTGGCCTCGAAATTCCTGAATATAAACCCTCATCATATACTCTAAACTTTTTTCCACATTTACTGCAGTTTACTTTCCTGGAATTAATACGATTTAGCATAAAATCAGATATTTTTGATTTTATACTTGCACCGCCGTTTACTTCTTCTATGTCTTTCTCTGAAAGTTGTTCTTTATTCATTTTTATTTCCTCCTATACAATTTATTTATTTTTCTGTTTTTCTTATTTAATCACTTTTTTTCTAACCGGTAAACGTCCGGCAACAGGGCATGGATATTTTTCTATACACTCAGGACACTTTCCTGCATTCCATATCTTTTCTCCTGATGTAAAGGAACATGCTAAAGCATCAGCAACTAAAAATGTTTTTCCACATTTTCTACATATTTCTTCTCTTGAGGATTCCGAATTATCCGATTCTGATTTTTTAGTATTTGCACCTCCACTTACTTTTTTTATATCCTTTTCTGATATTTGTTCTTTGTTCATATTAATTTCCTCCCTATATATTTCTTCTATTGTTTTGTTTCTTCTGAGCCAACTTTAGTCATACTTGGAAAACTTTTTTTTCCATTCTTTTTTTATACATTCATCACATTTGACTTCACCACCTGGGATAATAAGGGCATCTCCGTAATGTGCTCGTGGAATTTGTTTTCCGCACTTCATACATACAGCATGTACAGTTGTTTGCCATTTAGGACCATTAAACATATCTTTAGATATTGCACCCCCACTTACTTTTTTTATATCCTTTTCTGATATTTGTTCTTTGTTCATATTAATTTCCTCCTTGTATAATTTTTACAGTAAATAGTATAACAAATATAATAAAATTGTCAATAGAATAATTATTTTGTTTTATTTATACATAAAAATAAAAGCCCTAATAGGCTTTTATTAAGATTATCTGTTTTTTATTAAGTGTATTAATTTCTTTTCAATTTCTTGAGCATTTCCTCGTCCTCGAGTTTGTTTCATTACCATTCCTAAAATAGATTTAAGAGCTTTTTCTTTACCGCTAAGATAATCTTTTACCGCGGACTCACTTGATTTTATTGCATTTAAACACATTTTTTCTATATCTTCTTCAGAAAAACCTTGTAAATCGCTTGGAGATATAAGTTCCTTGACTCCTTTTCCTGTTTTAATCATCTCAGACAAAGTTTTTTTACCGAGATTCATATTAATTTTTCCGTCACAAACAAGCTTAGCAAGTTCATTAAGCTGAAAAGGTGATACTAAAATATTAAACTTTTCTTTTTCAGATTCTGTTTCAATATTTCTGAAAATTTCACCTATAATAAAATTCGATACAACTTTGGGATTTTTAATTCCTTCGCTAGCTTTTTCAAAAAAGTCTGAAACATTTTTATATTTGACCAAAAGAGCAGCATCTTTTTCAGGTATACTCCAAGAATCAACATATCTTCTCATTCTTTTATCGGGCATTTCAGGTAAAGATTCTTTTATTTCCTCTATTTCATCTTTTGTTAGAATTATTTCAACCAAATCAGGATCTCTAAAATATCTGTAATCCTCAGCATCCTCTTTACTACGCATGCTTTCTGTTGAGTTTGTAGACTCGCAATATCTAAGTGTTTGCTGAATAACTTTTTCACCAGCATCTAAAACATCTGCTTGACGATCGAATTCATAATCTATTGCTTTAGTCATGAAAGTTATGG
>CAKUXU010000077.1 GCA_934700635.1 uncultured Eubacteriales bacterium
GTCAGATAGGACGTTTCCGTCAAGGAACGGATGAGGAGATACTTCAGCATGACACTTTCGGCTGGTACAAGACAATGGAGCTTGCAACCGAAAGTCACAAGGGCATCAATTTCGTCGTTTCAGCAGGCGATCAGGTTGAGGATTCCTATTCCGAGAAGCAGTATTCGCTTATGGAATCGGTACCCCAGCTTAGAAATTATCCTATAGCCGCTGTTGTCGGAAATCATGAATTCTACACAACCAACTATTCAAGCCACTATAACAATCCGAACAGAAACACCCGGGTTCCGTTCAAAGACCCTGCCGGAAACGGATATTATTTCCTTTACAATGATGTGCTCTTCATTGTGCTTGATTCCAATGTTGTTGTTCCGACAACGCACAGAAAGATAATCAAGGCGGCATGCGAGGCTTATCCGAACGCTAAATGGAAGGTTGTCGCAATGCATCACAGCCCGTATGACGCAAACGCTGCGAAGTATTTTACAAGCAAGATAAGCTCCGTCATCAATGAAATCATTTTCTTTAAATGCCGCATGACCAGAAGTTTCAATTGCAAGTGGGCAATTTCCTCCCCGTTCATTTATTTTTTTAGCCATATTAATAACGTTTTTATATCCTCTTTTATATCTAAATTGATGTCCACCGTTTTTTTCAATAAATCCTTTAAGAGATTCATAAGTCAAAGAATCGGTAACTATAACGCATTGAGGATATTGTTTCAAAATAAATTTAGCGACAAAAGCAATTAGTTTTGTACCAGAGATTACTTTCCCGCTACCGCTAACAATAGCTACTCTGTCAACATCTGTGTCGAACATAATACCTATATCTGCTCCGGAAGATTTCGTAACTTCCGAGAAGTACTTAGCTGCTTCTTTATTTTCAGGATTCGGAATGTGAATAGGAAAAGTACCATCAGGTTCTATCCCCACTTCTGCACATATTTCCGCTCCAAGCAAAGAAAGAACATCTTTAACAAAAAATCCCCCTGCTCCGTTTCCTGCATCAACCGAAACTTTTAAACCTCTAAGAGCATTATTTGATCCACACTCTTCTTTTATTATTTTTCTAAGCTTTTCACTGTAATAACTCATAATATTGACAGCTCTTACCTTACCGTCTTCTTTTGAAGGTATTTTAACATCTTCTTGTGCATATTCAAGTATTTTTTCAATATCCGAAGACTCAAGTGATCCTTCAGGAATAAAGAATTTTAAACCGTTTCTGTCGGCAGGAAGATGACTTGCTGTAATTTCTATTGAAGCGGTACATTTTAAAACTGATATACTCATAAACATTGCAGGAGTAGATGCAAGGCCACAATCATAAACCTGAACTCCAAATGACCTTATCGTATTAATTAAAACATTTTTTATTCTTGAAGCAGATATTCTGGGATCATGCCCTATTGCTACAGAAATTTCTTTAGGAACTAATCCATATTGATTTGAAATCCAAGTTATAAAACCATTTGCTATTCTTTCTATTACTTCATTTGTTAGATTGATGTTTTCTCCTATTGCGATTCCTCTTATGTCAGATCCGTTTTTTAATTTGCAAAAGAAGTTGTTTAACATATGAGCTTTTATCTTCCTTTCTTTTTGATTATTATACAATAATTTTACACTATACCATATTTTAAGACAAGAAAAAATATTTGCCCTAAAGTGTAACCAATTTTGGAATTATAAAATAGTATGTTAATGTAAATATTAAAAGGAGGAATTCAGATATGTGTAACAATCTTTTCGGCGGAAATAGCTGCTGCTTAGTCATTATTTTAATACTTGTCATTCTTTGTTGCTGCTGCGGTGACGATAACGGCTGCGGTTGCGGAAACTGTGGTTGTGGCTGCGGAGGCTAATATCCGTTAGAAGTTTTCCTAAAAAGATTCTTGCTTTGAATTACTTAGCAAGAGTCTTTAATTTTTTTAAGAATTAAAATTTGATCAAATGAAATACCACCCGTAAATTCGGGTGGTTATAAATGCAAAAAATCTATTTTTTCTTTTTACAATCAAAGCTGGGATTAAAAGCATAGAAATTTTTACTATCAAGTTTATCTGTACATATGCGAAGACCTTCACCGAATCTCTGATAATGTACAATTTCTCTTTCTCTTAAGAATCTTATAGGGTCTTTTACATCGGGATCATCGCAAAATCTAAGTATGTTATCGTATGTGGTTCTTGCTTTTTGTTCTGCTGCAACCTTGTAAATACAACATTTTAAAAATTTGAACCTAAAAATTCCAATGTATTTCAATAGGGACATCTCTTGAACCTTCAATACGCTTTCCAATGCAAATATAGTCAATAAGTTTTTGTACGGTTTCTCTGTCTAAACAATCAATATCTGTATATTCTTTAATAATTTCTTGACGACTATTATTACCATTCATTCTTTCGTTAATTTTATTCATATTTTTTTGATGCTGTTGCAATAAGGTTTCAAGTCGTTTTTTCTCACTTACAAAATCACGAGAAAAACCTACATATTCCGATTCTGTGATTATTCCTTTGACTTTATCAAAATATAAATCTTTTATTGCCTTTGAATACTCAGCTGTTTTTCTATTACATAATGCAATTTCTTTTTCCAGATTTTGTTTTTGATTTTTTAATGCATCGGAAAAAACTATATTATTCTCTAAATTTTCTTTATCGAGAAATTCATCTGACATTTTCTTAAGTTCATCTATAACTGCTTTTTCTAATCTTTCGACTGAGATAAAAGAACCTATACAAGAATCTTTAGATACATGCCTATTTGAACATCCGAGATAATGTTTACCGTGGCATTTAGATGACCTCATAGTATATCCACAGTGTATGCATTTTACTTTCCTGGCAAATAATCCTATTGTCCCCACTACGAATGGTTTTGCTCGATCTTGTACCATGGTTTGAACCTTATTCCAAAGTTCCCTATCTATAATAGCATCATGTGTTCCCTTTACGATAAACCATTCTTCTTTGGGTCTGGGTTTATTTTGCTTAGTTTTGTAAGAAACACTCCCATATTTTCCCTGAACCATATTACCTATATAAATTTCATTTATAAGCATATCGGAAATGGCAAAATATTTCCAAAGTGTACTGTTTTTTCTCTTAGGTTGCTTGTATCTTAGTCCGTGTAGCCTCTTATATTCAGTTGGATTTGGTATTCCCCTGTCGTTTAACATTCTGGCAATAGCTGTTTTGCCATATCCTTTTGAAAACAAAGTAAACACTTCTCTTACTATATTAGCTGCTTCTTCATCAATAATAAGATGGCCTTTTTGATTAGGGTCCTTTTTATAACCATACAGTGCAAAAGCACCTATATGAAACCCATTTTTTCTTTTGTTTGTAAGTACACTTTTTATATTATCAGACATATCTTCAAGATACCATTCATTTATAAGTCCATTGATTTGTCTTGATTTTTTGTTACCTTTATTAGCCGTATCTGCGTTATCAACTATACTTATGAATCTTATACCCCAAATAGGAAACAAGCCATGAATATATTTTTCGACTAGCTCAAGTTCTCTTGTAAATCTTGATTGAGTTTTACAAAGTATAATATCAAACTTTTTTTCTTTAGCATCTTCAAGTAATTTATTAAATTGCGGACGCCTTCTGTCGGCACCTGCATAATCATCATCGCTATAAATACTATAGATATTCCAGCCATGTTCCAAGGCATACTCACATAACATCGATTTTTGATTTTGTATGCTTTCGCTGTCATCTAATTCATATCTTTTATCTCTGTCCTCCTCCGAAAGTCTGCAATATATTGCAACTTTTGTCATGTTTTTATACTCCTTCTTATACGAAGTGATAAAAACAAATTAGCCTTATTTCTTAATAGTAACGCATGTAGAGCTAATTTGTAAATATTATCTTTGTGCTAATTATTTTTGGATTACTAATTTGTTTTTTTCGTACTCATTAATAAGTTCGACCCACTTTTTATTAAACTCTTCTTTTAATTTTTGTTCTTCTGAATTTTTAAAAATGTTTGTACATATAATTTTATCTTTCGCCATTTAATCACCTCGAAAATTTTATGTTATATAAGTATGAATTCTGGCCTGTACAATATTATTTATTTTCTAATCTCAGTCCATAAAAATTATTGTTACTAAGATTTTTTATTTAGTTTTCAAAGTTCGCTGAGTGAAAATTCATCCAATCAAAAAGCTATCCAAAAATCTATAAACCAGTTTGAAAATGGCGATGTGGTTGTGAAAACCATGGATGAGCTGAGGAAAATGGAAAATGAGTAAGACGCTTACATTCA
>CAKUXU010000078.1 GCA_934700635.1 uncultured Eubacteriales bacterium
GATTTAAAATGACTATTTGGCATGATCTCAATTCAGAAAGAATAACCCCTGAGGAATTTATGGCAGTTGTTGAAATACCAAAAGGAAGCAAAGTTAAGTACGAACTCGATAAAGAAACTGGTATGCTTAAACTAGATAGAATACTATACACATCAACTCAGTATCCTGCAAACTATGGTTTCATTCCAAGAACATTTGCAAGCGACGGAGACCCTCTCGACGTCTTGGTACTGTGTTCAGAACATATTTATCCTATGACTTTAGTTAAATGCTACCCTATCGGAATGATAACCATGATAGATTCAGGAAGTAATGATGAAAAAATTATTGCTATACCGAAAGACGATCCGACATATAATAGATACCGTGATGTTTCTGAACTTTCTCCTCATATATTTGAAGAGATGAAACACTTTTTTAGTGTTTATAAAATGCTTGAAAACAAATCCACAACAGTTGAAGATATAATGACAAGGGAATTTGCAGTTGAAACTATAAAAAATGCAATTGAATCATACAAAGAAAAATTTGAAAAATAATAATATAATTTGATTTAAGAGGTGACTTAGAATTTTACAGCTGGAAGAAGCACGTTTAGAGCTTATTAAAATAAAACCTAAATTAGAGTCTCTTAAAGAAGCACTTAAAATTGAAGAATCCAAAAATAATTTAGAAATTTTAGAAAAAAAAACATCTGACCCTAATTTTTGGTCAGACGGAAATAATTCTAAAAAAATTCTTTCTAAAATAAAAATTTTAAGTTCAAAAGTAAAAAGTTATAATTCACTTAGCAGCAATTTTGAAGAATTAGAAGTTTTAATAGAACTTTCAATAGAAGAAAATGATGAATCATACTTAAATGAAATTCAATCAAAACTTAAATCTTTAAATAAAGACATAGAAAATCAAACCCTTTCAACACTTTTATGTGGTGAATATGATTCTCAAAACGCAATTATGACTTTACACGCCGGAGCAGGCGGAACAGAGGCTCAAGATTGGGTAGAAATGCTACTTAGGATGTATTCAAGATGGGCTGAAAAACAAAAGTACAAAATAAAAATGCTTGATTGCTTGAACGGAGAAGAAGCAGGAATAAAAAGTGCTTCAATATTAATAGAAGGTACTAATGCCTACGGATTTCTAAAAGGAGAAAATGGTGTTCACAGACTTGTAAGAATTTCACCTTTTGATGCTTCTGGAAGAAGACACACTTCTTTTGCTTCAATAGAAGTTATTCCTGAAATAAACGATGATATTCAAATAGAAATTGCTCCGGAAGACATAAAAATGGATGTCTACAGAGCAAGCGGAGCAGGAGGTCAACATGTAAATAAAACTTCTTCCGCTGTAAGACTTACTCATATCCCCACGGGATTAGTAGTTGCTTGCCAAAACGAAAGAAGTCAATTTCAAAATAGAGATACTGCAATGAAAATTCTTAAATCTAAACTTTTAGAGATAAAAGAAAGAGAAAAATTGGAAAAAATAGAAGACATTAAAGGTATTCAAAAAGAAATCGCATGGGGATCACAAATACGTTCCTATACATTTATGCCTTATACACTTGTAAAAGATCATCGAACTGGATTTGAAATCGGAAATGTTGAATCTGTTATGGATGGAAATATAGACGGTTTTATTGATTCTTATTTGAAAACACTCGTTTAGGAATATAAGCTATAGTAACACAATATACTTTTTGTGCACCGGCTTCAAGAAGAATTTTTGCACATTCACTCAAAGTATTTCCACTTGTTACAATGTCATCGCAAAGAAGAATGGTTTTTCCTTTTACATTGCAATTTTTATTAACTTTGTAAACACCTTTTACATTTTCTCTTCTGCTTGCAAGATCAAGCTCATGTTGAACATGATTGTTTTTTATTTTAATAAGCGCGTCTTCGCAAGGAATATTTGTTCTAAATGAAATTCCTTCTGCAACACATTGAGACTGATTGTAACCTCTATTTCTTTTTCTTTCCTTTCTTAAAGGAACAAAACAAATAAAATCAAATTTTATATCATTGAATTTACTTTGAATTTCTTCAGACATTATGTTGGCAAAAAATTCAGAGTAATTTTTGTACCCTTTAAATTTAAATCTCCAAATAGCACTTTTTATATCACCAGCATATTCAAATGCAGAAAGACATTTTATACCTCTATTTCCATCTGATTCAATATAAAAGGATTTTCCATTTAAATTTAAAGATTTACTGCATTTTTTACATAAATAATCTTTTCGTTTTACTATTTCTTTATTGCAAAGGACGCATTTATTAGGGTAAATAAGATCTAATACTTTATCTACTATATTTTTGAACATTTTTTATTTTCACCACCATTATTCTTTAAATGAGTCAATTGCACTTTGAAGTTGATTGTCTTCTGCATACGGAAGTTTTTCTTCTTTCAAAAGTAATGAATTTTCTTCCGAAAGCTCTTCAAACTTATCGGGTGAAAGACCTTTTTTATCTAAATCTTCCGTAGAAGTAATATATTTGGCATCTGGGAAAATTATTACTGAATTTTCAGAAATTAAAGTCACTTTTTCTCTTTCAAAATTTCCTTTTGTATTTTCACCTACAATTTTAGCATTTAAAGAATGTTTCAAACCGAGTGCTAAAATCTCTGCATATTTAGAACAGTTTTTACTTGTCAAAATGGACATTTTACAGTTAATTCCTTCGCCATTTGATTTACATACTACTTCCTTTTTGCCATTTTTATCAACAGTATAAATTATGTCTCCGGATGGAGCAATATACTGTAATATTTTAAACACTTCATCAATATTTCCATTTTCAGAAATTCTTAAATCTAATACAATATTATTAGTTCCGTTAAGTAAAAAATCCTCTAATTTATCTATTAGCATGTCAGCAGAGCCTTTTCCTAAAGATTTACATCTAAGATACCCTACGCCTTCTATTTCATCCCAAGAAACTTCTGCAGGAATATTTTCATTTTCTTTTTTATATTCATCATATTGATTTTTGTCTAGAAATTTACAATCATCAACGCCAGAAATATAGCCTCTGTAAAGACTGTCTAAAATTTTCTGTTCATCGACTTGACCTATATATTCATTTCTTATACTGTAATCTATTTCACTTAAATCACCATACATTTTTTGTTTTTCTTGAGAAAAAGAAACCAAAGAATTAAATTTATCCATAGCTATTTTGTATCCAAGAGAATAAACACCCGAAGAAACAACAAACATTACTGCAACTGCTTTTACTAAAGATACTTTTTTATCAAATAATTTCAAAGTCAATCCCCCTTAATAAGATTTTTATCCTGTAATCAACCGCTGATTACAGGATTAATTTATTTTATGTATTTTAAGACAAAGGCACCGGATTTGGTTTTACATATTTAGTAGGATCTCTTTTTACACCGTCTACCATAAATTCAAAATCCAAATGTGGACCAGTAGAAAATCCAGTACTACCAACTTGACCTATTATTTGTTTACGAGAAACTTTTTGTTTCGCAGAAACGGCAATCTTACTTAAATGAGAATATCTTGTAACAACTTTATTTCCGTGATCGATTAAAACACTGTTTCCATATCCACCTATAACACCTGCAGAAATTACTATTCCTGATCCTGCCGCCACAACATTTGCTCCATAAATACTTTTACCATTTGTTCTACCTATATCTATTGCTCCATGTGGTTTACTTCTTCCCTCTCTATCTCCAAATCCTGAAGTAATGTGTGTAAATCCTGGAACAGGCCATTCATAATCTCCCTGATTTGCTACAATCTCAGATGAATCTTCAATAGGTTTTTGGGGTTGTCCCTTATTTTTACTTCTCTTTTCTTCTTCTTTTCTTCTTTGTTCAGAGTAATATTCATTTATTAATTTTTCAACTGCTTTTATATCTTCATCAGTTTCTTCAATTTGTTTTTCAGCATTTTCTTTTTCATTTTTATAATTTTCTAAAAGTTCATCGCTTTTTTTAATTAGATCTTCAAGTTCGACTTTATTTTCTTCCAAAATTTTATTTTCTTCTTCTTGTTTTTTCTTTGTTTCATCCAAACTGCTTTTTTCTTCTGAAAGTTCAGCTGATTTTTCATTAAGTGAGTTAATAATTTCTTCTATTTTATCGCTAACAGATTTTACTATATCGCTTTTTTCAAGGAAATCCTTAAAATTTTTAGATCCTAAAACTATATCTATAGT
>CAKUXU010000079.1 GCA_934700635.1 uncultured Eubacteriales bacterium
TCTGCGGTAGAGGAATAAATCTCGTGCATCAGTATAATATCACCGTCGCCTACATTTTTCATTACGGTATTATATATATTAATCCAAATCGCAGGAACGGAAATAAATATATCGGGCTTTTCCTCCGTAAAATCTATTTTTAAATCTCTTTTATGTGTTAAAACAAGGAACCCAATAATATTCGGGTTCCATCCTGGGGCTAGAAATTGTTGTATTGAAACAGCAAAAATTTTAAAAGAAGCTGCAATTAAAGCAGGTGCTCCCAAAGGATGCATAGGCTGGATAGAAGACCCTTGTATAGAAGCAACAAATGCTCTTATGAATCACAGTGGAGTTGACGTTGTTTTAGCAACAGGTGGAGCAGGAATGGTTAAAGCTGCTTATTCAACTGGTAAACCAGCGCTTGGAGTAGGACCGGGAAATGTTCCTTGTTTTGTGGAAAAAACAGCCAATCTTTTAAGAGCATGTAATGATATTATTTTGTCAAAAACTTTTGACAATGGTATGATATGTGCTTCTGAACAATCTGTTATTGTAGAAGAAGATATTAAAGAATATTTTGAAAAAATAATGAAAAGAAACGGATGCGTATTTCTTAATGAAAATCAAAATGAAAAACTTTCTTCTTTTGTTTTTAAAAATGGAAAATTAAATTCTGAAATTGCAGGTAAATCCGCTTATGAAATAGCAACTATGTCTGAAATAGAAGTGCCTGAGGAAACTAAAATTTTAATTTCCAATCTTAAAGGTGTAGGAGAAAAATTTCCTCTGTCAGCTGAAAAATTATCTCCTATTTTGTCCTATTATGTTGTTAAAAACTGCGAAGAAGCCTTTTCTAAATGCTGTGAAGTTCTTAATTTTTTGGGAAAAGGTCATACAGCATCGATACACAGTGAAAATGAAGAAGTTATTAGAAATTTCGGTATAAAAATGAATGCAGGAAGAATTATAGTTAATTCTCCTTCCTCTCAGGGTGCAATCGGAGGAATATACAATTCAAATATTCCATCACTTACACTCGGGTGTGGATCTCACGGAAAAAATTCGATTTCTACGAATCTCTCTTGTGATAACCTTCTTAACATCAAAAAAATTTTTAAGAGGAGAAACAACATGCAATGGTTTAAAGTACCTCCTAAAATATATTTTGAAAAAAACAGTATTAAATATCTTGAAGAAGCGCCCGATTTAAAAAATATTTTCATAGTTACGGATAAATCAATGGTTAAGCTCGGTATGCTTGAAAAAGTTACGAATTTGCTTAACAATCGGAGATTGAATTATAAAATTTTTGATGACGTTTTGCCGGACCCGGACGTAAAAACTGTTTTTGACGGTCTTAAATTTATAAAAGAATTTAATCCAAACACTATTATTGCACTTGGTGGAGGCTCTGTTATTGATTGTGCCAAATGCATATGGCTTTTTAATGATGTAAAAGATGAAGATATGGATTTCGAAAAATTCCGTCTTAGATTTATGGATATAAGAAAAAGAATAATTGATTTTCCAAATATTCATAAAAAAATTAAATTTATTGCCATTCCGACCACTTCGGGAACAGGCTCTGAAGTAACTTCATTTTCTGTTATAACAGACAAATCAGGAAAAGAAGAAATAAAGTACACTTTAGCGGATTATTCTTTAACTCCAGACGTGGCAATAATTGATTCTGAATTTGTTAAAACTCTTCCAAAATCAGCTGTAGCAGATACAGGAATGGATGTTTTAACACATGCCATAGAAGCTTATGTTTCAACTATGTCAAATGATTTTACAGATGGTCTGTGCATAAAAGCAGTTGACTTAATTCATAAACATTTAAAAAATTCTTATAAAATAGGGGACTCTTTATCTAGGGAAAAGGTTCATAATGCCGCTACAATTGCAGGAATGGCTTTTTCAAATGCATTTTTAGGACTTAATCATTCAATGGCACATAAACTTGGCGGAGAATTTCATATTTCTCATGGCAGAGCAAATGCAATTTTACTTCCGTATGTTATAAAATATAATTCTTCTCTTCCTTCAAAATTTTCTTGTTTTCCAAAATATGAACATTTTATTGCTGATAAAAAATATGCCGAACTTGCTAAAATTATTGGCAAGCCCGGTGAATCAACAAAAGAAAGTATAGAAAATTTGATTGATTTCATAATAGATTTAAATAAAACATTTGGTATACCGCTTTCCCTTAAAGAGGCAAATATCAATGAAAATGAATTTTTAGATAAAGTAGATTTTCTTTCTGAGCTTGCTCATGAAGATCAATGTACACTTACTAATCCTAGATATCCATTAATAAGCGAAATAAAAGACATTTATATTAAATGCTATTATGGAAATCTTTAGTTGATTTTCTGTAATTTAAATAATTTTCGAGTATAATTGATGCACTTAAAGTATCAATTATGCTCTTTCTTTTTTTTCCACGAACGTTTATTTCATTTAAATAATTATGAGCACTTATTGTTGTTCTTCTTTCGTCCCAAAGTACTATTTCTATATCTATAATTGATTCCATCATATTTTTAAAATTTATTGCATTTTGTGCACTTTCGCCGATGCTTCCGTTCATATTTTTCGGTAACCCCAAAACTAAAAGTTCTACATTCTTTTCTATTATTATTTCTTTTATTTTACTGGCTAACTTTTCAAAGTTTTTTTCTGTTATGGTACAAACCGGAAAAGAAATAGTTTCATCTTTGTCGCAAAGAGCTAATCCTGTTCTTGTTTTTCCTAAGTCAACTGACATTATTATCATATATATATCGATTCCTTTCACTATTTTTTATTTTTTTAAATATTAGAAACCCCAGTATTTATGCGCTTTTAGAGCTTTCAATTAAAATTATTTATAAATTTTCAAAATTTTTTTAATTTAGGTATTGACATATTGAAAATATAGTGATAAGCTATATTTAGCACTCAAGAAGAGAGAGTGCTAACGATTTAACAATCAGTGAGGTGATAAGTTTTGGATCCCATAGAAAGAAAATTTAAAATACTTGAAGAGATAATAAATCGTTATATATTAACGGGCGAACCAGTTGGATCTAAAACTGTCTCTGAAAATTCTGATTTATCGTTTTCTTCTGCGACAGTTCGAAATGAAATGGCCGATCTTGTAAGCTTTGGATATTTAACACAGCCGCATGTTTCTGCGGGGAGAGTCCCTTCAAGCAGGGGGTACAGGTTATATATTAACAAATTAATGCATAAAAAGCCACTTTCAGAAAACGAAAAAAGTCTTATAAATGGAATTTTAAGTAAATCCTCTACAGACCCAGAAAGTTTACTTGAGGCTGCAGCTGAAGCTCTTGCCGAAATAACCGGTTTTACTTCTGTTGTCACCACTCCTCTTAATCAAAAATCGAGAGTTCTTGATATAAAATTGGTTAAAATAAGCCGCAGAGGAGCAATGATTGTATTAACAACAAGTAGCGGTATGATAAAAAATAAACTTTTTCGGTGTGATTACGATATAAGCGATGAAATTTTAAAGACATTCGAAAAAATTTTATCCGAAGAGTTTAGAGGAAAGCTTTTAAATAAGATAAATCCAGAAAGCGTTAGCATTTTGGTTACTGAAGAAAGTAGTATTTCTTTTCTTCTGCTTCCGATAATAAAGGTTTTTTTAGAAACTGCTTTAGAAGCTTCACAAGTTGAAGTTAAAATTTGTGGTCAGAAAAATCTTCTTTTAATTCCGGAAAGCACCTCCGAAATGACATACGGTATTTTTAAATTTTTAGAAGACAAAGAAAAAATTTTAAATCTTTTAAATTGTGAAAATTATGGAATAAATTTTACAGTCGGAGAGGAGAACATATACAGGGAGCTTAAAAATTCAAGCGTTTGTTTTTCAAGATATAACGTGGCGGATAAGTTCGGAGGGCTGGGTATCATTGGACCTACGAGAATGGACTATGGCTATGTTACTTCTTATTTACAGTATGTTTCTTCACTTATAGGAGTTTTTCTTGAAAGAATTCTTAAAGGGTATTAGAAGAAATTGCTTTGAAAGGGGATAATAGTTAGGTGTCAGAAAATAAAAAAACAAATCAAGAAATAGATTTGGAATCTTCATCTGAAAGCAATGAGCTTGAAAATGAAGAAATGCCGGAAAATAAAAAAGATAATGCTTTAGAAAAAGAAATTGCAGACTATAAG
>CAKUXU010000080.1 GCA_934700635.1 uncultured Eubacteriales bacterium
GAGCCATTAGCTCAGTTGGTAGAGCACCTGACTTTTAATCCGGTTGTCCGGGGTTCGAGTCCCCGATGGCTCACCAGTGTTTTTGAGATCTAGGAATGTGTTTTTGCATGTTTCTGGATTTTTGTTATAAAAATATATCATTATGCTTTGAAACCAAATTAAACATTTAATTTTTTGGAGGAAAAAAATAATGAAAAAATCTCTGATTTCAAAAATTATTTCTATTGGAGTTGCATTTCAAATTGGTCTGTTCGGCGGACTTAATGCATGTGCCGGTAATTCACTTTCATTACATACACAAAAGAAATCAACAGTGAAATTAGAGCCTGTCTACTTAGCATGTGTATTTATAAATATGCCTTTTTATTGTGACGATAAGAAAGATAAATGGTATAAAAAAGAAGAGTTTAAAAGTCTTCGCACTTTGCCACTTATTAGCAAAAATGCAGCAGAAGCAATGAAAATGATTAAAATTTTTGATTTCCGAGATTTTGCCAATTTAGAAAAAGAAAATGATTATTATGTTCGCCTAGCAAATTTGGTTGCTAAGATTTACCCAAGTATACAAACAATAAACTGTACTCTATATCAGATGTTTATTTTCGATTGGGAATTTAATATATTTAAAAATCTTATAAAGGATAAAATAAAAACTATTAATATTACTATTTGTTCTATAGGTCCTATTATGATGGGCTGGCCTCGTGGATTTAAAGAAGGAAAAACCAATTATAGCTATGATGGTATAAAAGTCAATACTGCATTAACCAGAGTCAAAAGTGTTCAAGCTATTTCACCGAAAGGAGCAAGGCTTTTAATAAAACAAGATATCGATGATTTTAACAGTGATGTAAATGAAGACGGTTTAACGGAGTCAAGAATTCTATATGTATATTCTTTGGGTCGTGATGATGAAGATCAAGTATTGAAAATATTAAAAGAAGTTACAAGTAACAGTAAACATAAATTATTTTGTTTCGGAGTGGAGAGTGATGAATTTCTGGATTACTGTATGAATAGAGTGTGCTGTGAAAACGATGGTAAAGGAATGACTCCTAAAATGAGGAATGATTTTATTAAACACGGATACCAAAGTTTTATGCAAGTTGTTTGGAAATCTTCTGTTGAAGGTTCTCAAAAAAAGAAGTGCTCACTGATGAATTAGAAGAACATTAAAAAAGCAATTTTATATTATTTTTTTAAAGAAATTTTTACCAATTTAACATAAAACAATATTTTGATAAATAGTTTATCATTTTGTTTACTTATCTCATATTATGGGATAGGAATTAAGAATGTTAAGCTATTTATCTTTTTTTAATTCTTCTAAAAAAGTATATAACTATTATTTCGTGGATTTAAATTTATAAAAAATTACAGGAGGTAAAGATGTGATTTATTTAGATAATTCAGCTACTACTTATCCTAAACCGATAAGGGTAAACAGTGCTATTAATCAAGCTATAATAAAATACGGAGCAAATCCAGGAAGAAGCGGACATACTATGTCTAGAAATTCAGGAAAAGAGAGAGAAAATACAAGAAAAATCGCAATGAAACTATTTGGTGCTGAAAAGATTAGTAATATTGCATTTACACTTAATTGTACTCAAGCAATTAATTTTGTTATAAAAGGACTTTTAAAACAAGGTGATCATGTGGTAACTTCTTGTTTTGAACATAATGCAGTTATGAGACCTCTTAGAAAACTCGAAAAACAAGGAATTATAACTTTTTCGGTGGCTGAGGTTTATCCAGAAGATCCTGATAAAACAGTAAATTCATTTAGGAATGCTTTAAATTCAAAAACTTCACTTATAGTTTGCAGTCATGCTTCGAATGTTTGGGGTGTTAGAATTCCCATAGAAAGAATTGCGGCACTTGCAAAAGTTTACGAAATACCTATTCTAGTTGATGGTGCTCAATCAGCAGGAATTTTACCTATAGATGTTTCGAAAAACGGAATAGATTATTTTTGTACGGCAGGACATAAAGGGCTTTATGGTCCGATGGGCACAGGACTTTTAATTACAAACTCCGCAGATAAACTTGAGACTATTATAGAAGGCGGAACAGGAACGAATTCCATGACTTTTTGCCAACCTAGAGAAATGCCGCAAAAATTTGAAAGCGGTACACCCAATATGATTGGTATTTCAGGTCTTAGAGCTGGAATGGAGTTTGTTATGCAAAAAGGAACCTCAAATATATTTAAACATGAAATGGATTTGGTTTCTTATCTTTATGACAGATTAAAAAATATAAGAAGTGTTGAACTTTATATGCCGAGACCCAGTACAGATTTTTTTGTTCCTGTGATAAGTTTTAATATTAAAGGGTATGTAAGCGATGAAGTCGGAAAAATTTTAGACTCAAACGGTATTGAAGTTCGAACAGGACTCCACTGTGCTCCTGCTGCTCATAAATATGCAAATACTATTGAACGAGGAGCGGTAAGAGTAAGCCCTTCGGTATTTTCTTCAAAAAATGACATAAATAAGCTTATTAATGTTTTAGAAAATATAAAACCTAAAATTTAAGTTTTCCCTTGGAAAATAAATATAAATATGTTAAAATGAAGTATCGTTGCCTAAGGTAATCGGTACTTTAAATTTTGTCTTTTAAATAAGAGAGGAAAATGATTTTGTGGAAATACTTAACGCATTAAAATGCTTAATAAGAACCATTAGTGTGTTCGATGTTTTGGATATAGCTGTTGTTTCTTTTCTTATATATCATTTAATAAAAATTATAAGAGAATCTCGCGCGGGTCAGCTTGTCAAAGGAATAATAATAATTTTATGTGCGTATTTTTTAGCATGCAAATTTAATTTTAAAATGCTTAGCGCGGTACTTAACAATTTTTTTCAGTTTAGCATATTTGGACTTCTAATAGTTTTTCAACCGGAATTAAGAAGAATGCTTGAACATCTCGGAAGAAGTAAATTTTGGCCCTTTTCTGGTATATCAAGCGATGAGGATTTACATATAAGGGAATGTAAAAATATTGCAAATGTTGTAACAGAGTCTGCTTTGGCACTAAGTGAATCTAAAATGGGAGCTCTTATAGTTTTTGAAAGAAAAACAAAACTAGGAGAAATAGTAGATACAGGAACTATTTTAAAAGCAGTACCGTCTCCTGAACTTATTTGTAATATTTTTTACAATAAAGCTCCACTTCATGACGGTGCATTAATAGTAAAAGAAGGACTTCTTTATGCAGGTGGGTGTATTTTACCACTTACTAAAAGTTTAAGAATAAACAAAGAATTAGGTACAAGACACAGAGCGGCAATAGGAATAAGTGAAAATTCTGATGCTGTTGCAGCGGTGGTTTCTGAAGAAACAGGTAAAATTTCTCTTGCCATAAATGGAATCTTGAAAACTTACAGTAATACTGAAAATTTCAAAACTGAGCTTGAAGAAGCTCTTGCCGATGATTTTGAGCAAAATAAACATCAAAATATTTTTGCTTCCTTGAGAAAGGGGAAAGAAAATGATTAAGCCGTTAAAAAAATTTGTAAAAAATTTAAAAATAGAAAAGCTTTTTTACAGTAATAAATTCGTAGCGGTTTTTTCTGTTATAAGTTCATTTGCTTTATGGATTTTAGTTTCATCAAGCAGTGCCGAAAGTGTATCTGTTACGATATCGGATATACCTGTTGATATTTCTTTGTCGGAAAGCGCTGTTCAAGACGGACTTAGAGTATTTAGCGGTCAAGATATAACCGCAAGGGTAGAAGTTTCGGGTAGCAGAATGGTTGTAGGTCAGCTTACTAAAAATAATATTCAAATAACCTCTTCACAATCATCAAACACTATAATGTCTCCGGGGAATTATACTTTAGAACTTTCGGCAAAAAAAGTAGGTCTTTTAAATGACTATGAAATAGTTTCCGACGTTAAACCTTCGTTTGTGACGGTTATGGTAGACAGATACAGAGAAGCCGAATATGATATAGAACCACAAATAGATTTTAATGCCAAAGAAGGATATTTTGTTGGTAACACTATAGTTTCTGAGCCTAAAGTTAAAATTTCCGGCCCTGAGACGGAGATTTCAAAAATAAAAAAAGTCATTGTAAGGGGAAATATTCCAGGGGAAATAAATGAGACTACAAATTTAAAACTTCCTATAATTATGTGTGATGCTT
>CAKUXU010000081.1 GCA_934700635.1 uncultured Eubacteriales bacterium
GATTATTTATATATATTGAAGAATCTATCAAAGCAAATACAAATTGGGTTGTTTTTGAACCTAATGATGTAACTTTGTGGTCAAGAGTAAAACGTACGGTAGAACTTTTCCTTGAGGGCATTTGGAGAACAGGTGCTTTAGTTGGCACATCTCCTGCGGAAGCGTTCTTTGTGGATATTGGACCAAATACAATGACTAAAGACGATATAGATAACGGAAGGCTTATTTGCGTCATTGGTGTGGCACCTGTAAAACCAGCTGAGTTCGTAATATTTAAAATTACTCAAAAAACCGAAGAGTCGTCCAGTGGTGGCGGAGAATAAGCATTTAAGGAATAATACAGTAAAAAGTTAGGAAGGGAGAATGATTTAGTATGGCAGATGGATTAGCAACATCCGGAATTCAAGAATTAGGAAATGCGGTATTATCAACTCGTGCATCTATCACGAACGGACTTTCATCTCCTATGAGAGGATTTAGATTTACCGCTAACTTTGAAGGTTTAGGTACTTCTTCTTTTAAAAGTGTAACCGGATTTTCAGCAACTGTTGATTCAACAGAATACCGTGAAGGAGGATTTGGTTATCTTACAAAAAGAAAGTTACCAGGTCTTGTAAGCTATGATGATATAACACTTGAAAAAGGTCTTTATTCTGACCCTGTTCTTTACAACTTCTTTAATGATTATCTTGAAGGTAATAATTTTACACCTGTAAACGCAGTAATAACAATTTATGACAATGCCGGAAATCCAACGGCAAGCTGGAGCGTTATCAATGCATGGCCAACATCTTACAAATCAGGAGATTTGAATGCTGAAGATTCTTCAATACTTATAGAGTCTTTAACACTTGCTCATGAAGGAATAAAGAGAGATGTTACGGTTGCAACGGCTTAATTTATTGTCAAATTAAAATCGAGGCCCGTGAAAGTTTCTATACTTTCTCGGGTCAAAGCTAAAAATATATTAAAATTAAAGCAATTTGAAGAAAGAGTGATTTTGAAATGTCTAATAATAGTTTTGAAACCGAATTTGAGTTTGAGCTTCCAAAGGGGTATGTAGACAAAAACGGAGAAATTCATAAAAAGGGTGTTATGAGACTTGCAAATGCTGCAGATGAAATAGTTCCGCTTAACGATCCGAGAGTGAAAATGAATCCGGGTTACCTTAGTGTGTTGCTTCTTGAAAGGGTGGTTTTAAAGCTTGGAAAATTGAAAAAAGTGGATGCTCATGTGATAGAAAGTCTGTTTACGGCAGATATGGCATATCTTCAAGATTTATATAGAAAAATTAATGCGGTCGAAGCACCGACCATGGGTGTAATATGCCCTAAATGTTCTCATGAATTTAAGGTTGAAATACCTTTTTTCACGGAAGCCTAAAAAGTTATCCGACAGATGTGCTATATGAGGAGATATCTTTTTTGGCATATTACTTTCATTGGTCACGGGGTGAAATAATGGAGCTTGCTCACAAAGAAAGAATAAAATTTTGTAAGGAAGTTTCTAAAATAAATAAAAAGATGAATGCTGAAAGTAACAAAGAAAAGAAAAATATATTTGACATAGACTAAATGTATTTTCTTACATGGGAGGGAAGATAAGTGCTCGGTATAAACACTTATGCATCAACCGATAAAAATGAAGATGTAAGTGTTATTCCTCAGATGAGGGTTTCCGCGGTTGATTGTTTGACTCAAGGATTCAACTTTGTTGTTACTTTGAATGAATTTACGTTTGGATTTCAAAGCGTTTCTGGACTTTCGGTTTCAAAAGATGTTGAATATATTTCCGAAGGTGGTGTTAATGATCATATGATTATGGTCGGAAAGCCTACCGGGCAAGAGCATAGACTCAATTTTAAGAGAGGTATGATAGTAAGAAGTCCAACTATCATAAGCAGAGAAGCTCGTGCTGCTGCAGCGATGATTCCTAACAACATGGGAAGAAAAGCAGCACTTTTAGCGGTTAGTTCTTTAGACCCTCAAGACGCACTTGAAAATGGTCCTGCTGTAGGTACAATTAAAGTTTACAGCAGAGAAAGATCGCTTCGTGCTTTGTATTCTTTTTTGTCGCTTGGAATGGTTAACTGGAGTGTAGATAGTTTAGATGCTATGACTACAGGTGTTTTACTCGAAGAAATAGAAATAGTTCATACGGGACTTGTTCGCCATCCGGTTACTATTGTTCCTCCTATAGTCAAAGCTGCATCTAATTTTGTATCTGATATTAAAACTATTAGTAATG
Source organism: uncultured Eubacteriales bacterium (assembly GCA_934700635.1). Taxonomy (GTDB): domain Bacteria; phylum Bacillota; class Clostridia; order Oscillospirales; family Acutalibacteraceae; genus UMGS1491. The sequence continues at coordinate 2,248 of CAKUXU010000081.1, forward strand.
CTAAACTTATAACAACTAAAATAAAAGAAACAAAAGAACGTCGAGAAGCAATTGAAGAGCTTAAGAGAAAAGAAATCGAGAAAAGAAATCTTGAAAAACAAAAACAAGAAGAAGAAAAAAGTTTATCTAATGAAAAAAATAAGCTAGATGATCTTGAAAAAGAGCTTCAAGAAGCCGAACAAAATAGTTAGAAATATATTTTTATTTTAATTACTTCAAGAGGGTGAATTTTTTGGTTGAATCCAAAAGTGAAAGAATAGAAAGATTAAAGCGTTTAATAGAGGAAACAAAACAAAAAATAAGTTTAAAAAACTCTTCTTTAGATGAATTATCGAAAAATTTGTCTTCAAAGGAAGAGGAAGTTGAGCTTGCGAAAAAAAATTTGCTTAAATTTGAATTACCGAAAATACTTAGTAAAAAACAACTTAAAGAATTAAAAGAAAATAAAATAAAAGAAGAAAAATTAGCATGTGAAGAAGAAAAAGCGAATGTATTTTCAAAAACTAAGCTTGAGTTTGAAAGAGCTTTGAAAATAAGACTCGAAGCCTGCGAAAAAAGTGCTCAGGAAAAGAAAGAAGCAGATTTAAAAGCTTTTAAAATCGAAACCGATGCACTTACAAAAGAAATAGATATTCTGAAAGAAATTTTGAATGAAAAAAATGAAGCTTTTGAAGATCTACTTGCTCAAAATGTTTGCAATCTTTACTTTTTGAAGAAGAATAATTTTGGTAAAAATCAAAATTTAAAACTTTTATCTAAAGCAAAGAAAGAAATATCAGAGATAGAAGCAAAAATAAATAACTCCATAGGCAAACTGTCAAACATACAAAAGGTTTAATTATTTTAAATTGAATATAAGGTGGTGAGCCTATGAAAAAAAACGAAAATGAAAAAAAATCTATTAGTAAATTGGAATCTTCTTCAAATTTGATTACATTAAAATATAACAGTAAATTTTGTAATGATTTTTTTGAAAAAAATATGATTTCTTCGGTGATTGATTATCAAATGTACCCAGAGGAAAATACTGCTGATTTAGTTTATGATATCTCAAAATCATCGAACTCTAATTCAGAAATTTTTCAAACTATTATAGACCTTTTACTTCAGCTTAGAGCTTCTCAAAGTGACCAAAATATTTTTGTTCAAAACAATACAGTTTTAAAAGAACAAATTCTCAAGCAACTTAAAAGCGAAATTTTCAGAGTAAGTCATAAGCTTAATGAAAATCAAATTAAAAACTTGGAAGTAATTTCAAGTAATTCCTTTGACGAAAAAGCTTTAACAGACATTTTAAATTCTTTTCTTAAAGATTCAAAAAAAAAATCCGAAGGTAAGTTAGATTATTCAAAAAGAATGTCTATCCTTGGCAATTTACCGAAAATAACACTCGGAGAAAATGTTTTAAAATATTCTAGAAATATTGAAAATAAAGTAATCAATGAAAATATTTCAGAGGAAAATGTAAATAAACTTACCTATAAGAAGCATTTAAGTGCTAAGAAGAGCGACTTTTCGGAAATAAAAAGTTCTAAAAAAGGTGAAAGCTTATCAAGAAAAAAGATTTTAAATAAGTTTTTAAATACAAGATCAATTCAAAATATAATTTCTGAAGAGTCTGAAAATTTAAATGTTCCTTATGATGTATATGAACAGAAAATAATAAAAAAGGCTGACATACTGCTTCCGCTTATTAAAATTCAAAGCAAATTTTTAGAAAATCGTTTACTTGATAAAACCAAACTTTTTGTAAGTGATATCATAGAAAGAAATACTTCTAAAATTTTGCCATCGGAAACTGAACTTATTAATAAAATTTTAGTAAAAACTCAGTTGAATGAGCTTCGCGAAAATATATCCAGAAATTATGAAAGATATGATTACTACAACTCTAAGC
>CAKUXU010000082.1 GCA_934700635.1 uncultured Eubacteriales bacterium
CACCATTAGCTCAGTTGGTAGAGCACCTGACTCTTAATCAGGGTGTCCGGGGTTCGAGCCCCCGATGGTGTACCATATCAATTGGCTTGATGAGAGATCAGGTCTTTTTTTATGCCAAAAATACTTACAAACAGCATGAATAATACCATAATAATTAATGTGGTAATTTTTTGTGTTTACTTATGAGTTTACATATTTTTAACTATTCTGTTTTTTAATAAAGTTTTTCTGTTTTGAGATATATTATTTTTTATTGAGTATTTTAAGGCTTGAGAATCTCCAATTAAAATAAGAATCTTTTTAGCTCTTGTAACCCCTGTATAAATCAAATTCCTTTGAAGCATTATTCTGCTTTGAAAATGAATTGGAATAATAACAATAGGAAATTCTCCACCTTGGGATTTATGTATTGTGATTGCATAGGAAAGTACTAATTCTTCAAGCTCTTGGTATGAATACTCCACTAAATTGCCATCGAAGTCTACTTTTATTGTGTTATTATCCAAATCTATGTGCCGTATAAACCCGATATCTCCGTTGAATACATTCTTATCATAATTATTTTTAATTTGCATTACTTTGTCGCCAAGTTTATATTTATTCGAACCACGTTTTATGAATAAGGGATTAGGATTTAGTATTGATTGAAGTTCTATGTTTAGGTTTTCAGTACCTAGCAATCCTTTTTTCATAGGAGATAGTACTTGTATATCGGAAATTGCATCAACTTTATAAGTTTTAGGAAGTCTTTTAAAACACAATTCTTTTATTTCAGAAACTATATTTTCAGGATTTTCGTTATTTATGAAGAAGAAATCAGAGCTGTTTTTATTTGATAAATCAGGAATTTGACCTAAATTTATTTTGTGAGAATTAATTATTATTTTACTAAACTCAGCCTGGCGGTAGATTTTATTTAACTTTATAACTGGGACAACATTAGAAATAATTATGTCTTTTAAAACATTTCCAGCACCAACAGAAGGCAACTGGTCAGCATCACCGATGAGAATTACTGTCATTTCGTTAGGTATAGCTTTAAGAAGATTGTACATCAGTATTACGTCAATCATGGAACTTTCATCAATTATTATTACATCACCGTTTAGCTTATTTTCTTCGTTTTTGCTGAATTTTCCTTTACGGTCACTTTCTAGAAGTCTGTGGATAGTCTTTGCTTCAGTTTTACAAGTTTCTGTTATGCGCTTTGCAGCTCTACCTGTTGGTGCAGTAAGAATTATTTTTTTATTCATTGATTTAAAAATATCAATTATTGCTTTGGTTATAGTGGTTTTTCCAACACCAGGGCCTCCAGTTATAACGCTAAATTTAGAGGAAATTGCTGTTTTTATGGCTGAAATTTGAGTCTCGTCGTATTTTATATTATTTCTTTTTTGAACTACTTCAAGAATTTTTTCAAGATCTATATTTCTGTTATGCTTTTTAGCTAAAGAAATTTCATAAATTCTCTTGGCTATTCCAACCTCTGAATGGTAAAACGGTGGAAGATATATAATTTCATCTTTATTTTCACAAATTAACTCCTTTATGTCTTTCAAATAACTGAAAGTCATGATAATAATATGCTTTGGAATATTAAGCAAATCCATACCTTTTTGAATTATATCATCAATAGAAGCATAGCAATGACCTTCGCTTGCAAATTGATTTAGAATATAAAAAATTCCACTTCTGCATCGGTTATACGATTCATTAGATACTCCCAATTTTTCGGCAATCAAATCTGTGGTTTTAAATCCTATGCCGTAAACATCATCAACTACTGCATATGGATTCTCTTTTAGTTTTGTGATACTTTTTTCGCCATAAACTTTGTAAATTTTATGTGCTATGGATGTTGAAACATTGCAATTACTCAAGAATATCATTAAATCTTTAATATTTTTATGTTTTTTCCAAGATTCTTTTATCGCATTAATTCTTTTTACACCTATGTTAGGAATATCAAGAAGTTTCATGGGGTCGTTTTCAATTACATTTATCGTATTTTTCCCGAACTTTTCTACGATTTGTTTTGCAAATTTGGGTCCGATTCCTTCAATTAAACCGCTACCCAAATACTTTTCAATACCGTAAATACTTGCTGGTAAACTTTCTCTGTATTCTTTTACGCTGAACTGTTTACCGAATTTTTTATTTACTACAAAATTTCCTTTTGCTTCAATTACCGCACCAACATTCATTTCTATGAATTTTCCTGTTAATGTCAAAAGCTCTGAAAATCCTTTTACTCTTACTTTTATTACTCCGTATCCACTTTCTTCATCTCGGTATGTTATTCTTTCTATTACTCCGTTTATTTCTTCCATTTTTTCAACTCCGAAACGTATTTAATTTTTATTTATAAAATTATATCAATAAATGTTTTTTATTTCCAATACGAGATAAAAAACATTTAATTTAGGTTTAAAAAATACTAGTTTTATTTTGCACTAACTAATATTTGAGCTTATTCAAACTTGACATCTTACGAATGATTATTTAATATATAGTATATAATAACTAAAAATGAAAGGGCGAGTGGAAATATGCTAGAAAATTTGAAGAATTCGGTAAATAAAATCTTAGAAAGCAATGAATTAACAGAAAAGTTTAAAAACTCAAAAACACTTGAAGAAGTACACAAAAAATGTAAAGAATCCGGATATAATGGAGACTATGAAGAATTTAAAAAAGATTATGAAAAGATTTTTTCAGATTTATATAACGAAAGCTATAAAGATATTTCGGAAGAAGAATTAGATTTAATTTCTGGAGGAGGTGCAATGAGTAAAAGTCTAACACGAGCTACAGCAGCAATGCTTTCCGCATTAACTTTATCAACATCCGCAGCACCATCTTCAAGCGCTGCAGCTTACCAACAAAGACAACCTAACTCATTCGGTCAATTTGTTAAAAACAATAAGGGAAAAATAATTGCGGGAGGCGGAATTTTAGGTACACTTGGAACAGTTGCTACTGCTACTTTGATATACTACGCATTAAAAGATAATAAGAAAAACACTTCTCCAGCGGCGCCGTCAACTGTTACCAATACCGAGGAAAACAACAATATAAATAATAACAGTAATGATCAAAGTTTGCAGAAAACTCCTAAACAACAAACTAATGTTGTGATTCCACCACAAATAGTTGATAGTAATAAAAATTCTGATCTAAAAATTTTCGATAAGTTTAATTTGGATTCAAACAAAATAGGGCCTTGGATAGACTCAATTGACGACGGTAATAAACTAATTTTTAATGTACAACTGGAAAAAACTGATGATTTAGAAGCTGTAAAACAATTCGGCAAACATTTCGGTGGGCTTGTTGTTACTGTAAAAGATGCAATTAATACCAAAAAAGAAATTACCCTTAAGGATTCATTTAAATCTTGCAATGCTTACTATGATGAAGCTAAAAAATGTATAAAATTAGTTTTTAGCCCTAAAGATGAATATACTTTTGAAAAAAATAATACAAACTTTAAAGCTAGCGGTGATATTCAAGAAGAAAAGTTATCGACTAATGATGTATATAAGGGATTTTCCAGCAAATCTGCTCCAGAATATATATTGTACAATGGTGTAAATGGAAATGAATTTGCTAAAAAAAGTGACAATTCTAAATTAAATTCCGATGCAACAGTAAAAGGAAAAGATGAAACACCAATCGGTGAGACAAAAGAAAAAAAAGACGAAACGCCAGTCAGTGAAACAAAAAAAGAAAGCACATTAATAGGATTTTTGTGCTATGATGCTAATGAAGATAAACAGGCATTTATTGAGGAATTAAATAAAACTAATTTTCCTTTTTTAGATGAAAATAATAAACCACTTGTTTTGAAATTTATTAGCCATAGCAATAAAGTTTGCGCCAATGGAAAAGTAGAAAACTTTAAGTTTAATAACGAACAAAATGAGTGGGAAGAGAAAATTTACCACTTTGAAGACGGTAGTGAAGAAAAATATTTTATTAATAAAAAAAATTGCATTAGTGTTAGTTTCGATGATAGTAGTAAAAGAATTGGTATTAATTCTCCGAGAAGCTTTGTTAATGAGAATGATTATTTTGAAGATGCAACAAAAGAAAGTTCGAAAGAATATTATAAAACATGTGATAC
>CAKUXU010000083.1 GCA_934700635.1 uncultured Eubacteriales bacterium
TAATTACACTGGTTAACAGCATTGTGGTCAGCAGCGTTTTTCTGGTATCTGCTGCAGAAGTCATTACTGTTTTTTCAGGTTGAGTGGCAACAAGAATCCAGCCGTTGTTTAGTTTTGTATAGGCTGAAATACATTTCTTTTGGCCTGAATTTTTATACCAAAAATAACCGGTGTTTTTCTTTGAATCTTTTACTTTGTCCGAAATACAAGAAAAATAAACATTAGGATTCTTAATATAGTCGCTAGAGGCATAGAAAGACATATCCGGGCCAAATAAAGAGATGTTAAGTTCATTATTTGTTTTCAGTGTTTTTAATATTTCTTTGACCTCAGTCATAAACATATTGGCTCCGACTATACCTATTAGGTTTCCATAATCATCATAGACTGATTTTGTATGAGAGGTCATATATTTTCCTAAAGAGGCTTCACGACTTATACCGCCCCAATAAGAACCATATTTAATAGCATCGTAATAGTATTTAACTCGCTTGTTGTCTTTTTTTAGCCAATTCTCTTTAGAGACTGTTTGACGAGCATCGATAAAGGTAACTTTTCCGTTTTTATATGAATACCAGATTTCTTCTTGACCAGTATGTAGCTTTGGTGTCAATGTTACAAAAAAACCTGCAATGTGGGTTGTGTCCTCAAGTGTTTCCTTCAAAACAAGGCCTATTCTATTTTTTTTTTCTTGTAAAGGTTTCATAATTTGTTATATAGGTGTCACCTGTAAATGTATTTTTGACGAGAGCTCGCATCATATTTACACGATTTTCCATGCTATTAAATACAAGATTAAGTTCTGCCCCAGAGCATTTAACTTTATATTCCAATTTGCCTTCTGCTTCGGTTTTAAAGGTTTTTTGATTTTGAATAAGACCATATATTTCAATAGGTAACGCAATTAAAAAGATCCCGGTTATAATCAAAATAATAACTTTTTTATAAAGATTTTTCATAGTTAAGCTCCTAATATTTAACCACGGCAATACAGTAAAAATAAGTCATATAAGTTGTACCAAGTATATAATCAAAACTTATGTTTGTAAACCCTGAAAAATTCCTAAAAATTTCAGGGGCCTAAAAATTTCTTGCAAAAAATTCTGATTTTATTGACTTTTGAAAAGATATAGTGTATGATATGTGCAAATGGGGTGAATGTAAACTGAAAACAGGTGACAGAACCCTAAGATTAAAAAAGAAAGTTGAGTAACTGAAAAAAGTTCTTTTAGAATGGTTTTTTATGGATCAATACATTTTGTATTGATTTTTTTTATTATTTAATACCTAAAAAGGAGGAATGAATTATGCGTAAAAAGTTGTCACTCTTGTTGTTGTCATTGATTTTAATAGTGACTGCAATCCCAACTGTGAGCTTTGGTTCAGAGAATGGTACTTTAAAGGCGCCAAATACAGTTTCTGCAGTTGAGAGCGGAAAAAATGATATTAAACTTTCGTGGTCTGAAGTCAAAAATGCAGCTAAATATGAGATTTGGCAGAGCTCTGGTAAAAAATACAGTAAAATAAAAACTGTAAAATCTAAAAGCTATGTTGCAAAAGCTTTATCTAAAAGTAAGACATATAAATTTAAAATAAGAGCGATTTCAAAAAATGGAAAGAAAAGCTCTTATTCATATTATGTAGCTGCTGTAACCAAACAGTCTGACAAAAATAATGTAAAAAAGATTACATTAAACAAAAAAACGGCAGTAATTAATGTAGGTGAAACTATTAACTTTAAGGCCAAGGTTACACCTAGTAAAAAACTTGTAAAGAACAAGGTTGTATGGAAAAGCAGTGATAAAAACATTGCAGAAATAAAAGACGGAACAGTAACAGCGAAGGCTCCAGGAGAAGTTACTATTACAGCGCGGGCGATTAATGGCAAAAAGGCAATAGCAAAGGTAGTTGTTTTGGCAGATTCTGTAGCAGCCAAGGACGTATATAAAATGACAAAATACGTTGACAGCAGTGAAGACTATGGCTATAGTGTGGCAAAAATTTTGGCATATGACATGGAGTTTGCTGATGATTCAACAGGTTTCAGAACAGCAGGATCAGATGCAGAACACAAAACTGCAGATTATCTTGCAAATGAATTTAAAAACATCGGTCTCACAGATGTGGAGAAAGTTGATGTTTCAATTGACAAATGGCAGTTCAATGATGCGACTATAAAAGTTAAATCAGAAGGAAAAAGTTTTGATATAACCAATAAAAATGGAGAAGTTATTTCGTATGCAAGCCCTGGAACGAAACAGCTTGGAGGTGATTGGGAGAACCTTGAAGTTGTAGATCTTGGTAAAGGGACGAAAGCGGAATATGATAACTACTACAAAGCGACTGGCGAAAAGGATATGACAGGAAAGGTCGTTATTGTCGCCTTGGATCAGTGGAATACATATTGGGTATCACTTCCTTATATGGAAGCAGCAAATCAGAAAGCGGCAGCAATTATAACTTACCAGTATGGTGGTTATGCAAGCTTGAATGATGATGCAATAAATGTTCAGGACTTATGTGCACCTAAAAACAATCTGCCATTGCTGAGTATAAGCAGAAACTCTGCTAAAAAAATTACAGATGCAATTAAGGCTGATGCAAAGACTACCATAGATCTATTTGTTGACAACGAGGTTTATGATGGTGAAGGTACTTCTTATAATGTTGTAGGAAAGATTCCGGGGAAATCACATGAACAGCAGATTATTCTTGCTGCACACTATGATAAATATTTTTATGGTTTTCAGGATGACTGCATTGCAATAGGGATGATAATGGCAATGGCAAAAACCATGATAGATTCAGGATATATGCCTGAAAACGATATTGTAGTTGTTGCTCATGCAGCTGAAGAATGGGCACAGTTTGATACTGAATATGATTGGGCCTGCGGCTCATGGCAGATGATAAAGAATAAACACCCTGAATGGCAGGGCAAGACTTTAGCTGTTATAAATTATGAACTGCCTGCAATTGATATAGGCAAGCCTCAAGGCGTTTTCAAAAGCTCTGTTGAATTCGGAAAGCTTGCCGAGAAATATGTGGAGTCAGATGTGCTGTCGATGATAGAACCTTTTTATACGAATGGATGGAAAATACAGAATGACGATCAGGGGACTTTAACGGATTGTATATCATATGCAACAAATGGTGTTCCATTTATCATGCCTAGGCAGGATGACAGAAGTGAGTGGACCAAAGACAGATATCATACACAATATGATGATGAAGGAACCTATTCAGAAGAATTATTTAAATACAGTCTAATGTTCTACACTGGAATTGCTGCGTATATTGATAAAAATCCTGCAGTTGTATATGACTTTACTTCAAGAAGCAACTATATGTTGAATGGAGTAAATGAAGAGACAGTATCTTTGGTGGGAGCTGAAAATGTGGAAACATATAAAGCTTCTGCAGAACAAATGAAAGTAAAAGCAGCAGAATTTGAAGAAAAGGGAGAAAAAATAAATTCAAAATATGCAGAGGCCGTTAAAAATGGAGCGTCAGAGGATGAACTTAAAGCAATACGCAATGAAGGAGCGGAATATAATAAGAAAGCGCTTAAAATCTTTGCAAAGATTCAGGATGATATGATTGGCCTCTATGGATCGGGAGAAACAGCAATACATCATCAGGGATATCAGTATGAAGTTAAAAGATTTGACAACCTGATTAATGCCTTAAGTGATGGCACAGTTACTGAAGAGGATGTTCTTTTAGGAAAGAAAATAAATGGTGGAGCAGATAAATATTACTGGCTATTCAGTGATAATATTGTATCTGATTTTATTATGAATGTTTCATCTTCAAAAAGAAGCAATGACAACTGGGGTGCAAATGAAACAACAGCATCGTTTGACACAAGAGATGCTGCTATGAACCTGATAAAACTGTTTGATTCAGGAAAGACGAATACAGGTGAATATAGCAATATAATAAATAAATACAAAAAAGTAAGGACAGAAGCATATAATGGGCTAAAGACATATCTTTTGACCGAAACAAAAGCAATGAATGAAATTGCAGAACTGATGAGATAAAGAAAAGAGTACTCCATATTAATTTATCACCTCATACTATCAAGACATAAAGGAAGATAGTATGAGGC
>CAKUXU010000084.1 GCA_934700635.1 uncultured Eubacteriales bacterium
CACATCATGATTATTTTTCCAAAAATCTTCGAGTAACCCGATTTCTTTAAGTGCCATCTTCGGTTGACTTTTTTCAACATAATCTTGAGTTTTTTCTACATATATTTTAGCTTCATCCGCTGACTGAGCAACATAAACGGTGCAACCACAACATATTGCAACAGATATTAAAGCAATAAAAAAAGTTATTACTAATTTTTTCATTTTGAATTTTCCTTTCTTATTATGTTGAACTGTTTAGTTTTATTTGCAGTCATAATAAAAACATCCTTAGCATCAATATTTTGTCCGTCAAGAACTCCTTCAAGCCATTTTCTGTCAAGACCACATACAGAAAGAGAAAAATCACATATGTTTCCATCACTTATTACAACAGTGTCTATTGTAGCTTTAGGCACTTCCACACCCAACACAGAAGCATCGGGTGGTTGTTTTCCGGATTTTTTAAGAACACTCATTTTACCGTTTGTTTCCATTATAGCAAACCAAACATCATTAAGTGAAAAAACATCTAATTGCCTTAATTGTTCAAAAAGATCTTCATTGCTAAGTCTTAAATATCTTAGTGCATCTTGGCGGATTTTCCCTTCATCTATTATGACCACAGGTCTACCACAAATGATTTCTCTAATCTTTGAATTTTTAAGCATTAGGAAGGAAACTAAAATTTCGCAACAAACAAGAACTCCTATAGGAACTACTCCCGTTAAAAGAGGTTGTTCGGTATTTTGCATCGGGATAGCCGCTATATTTGATATTAAAATAGTTATTACAAGCTCTGAAGTTTGGAGATCACTTATTTGCCTTTTACCCATCAATTTTATTGCAAAAATAATTATTATATAGAGTACAATCGTACGAATTAAAGACACAGCCACTTATAAACCCACCTTTTAAATTTATATTTTTAAAAAATACAGTATTATTTTTCACATAATTTGCCTACAATATTCCACAAGTATTGAAAATTAAAAAAATAAATAATATAATAACTACGGAACAATCAATATTTGAAAATTAAAGTTTTCAAAAAATTTATTTTTAGGATGTGATTTTATATTTTAACACTTTGGGAAAATCTTCCTCAAGAAATGAAATCCGAAGAAGTTAAAAAATACTACAAGATTCTCGAAAAAAAAAGAGGTTATCTTATTTCAAAAAGGATTTTTGATTTACTTGCCTCAATAATTTTAACTGTAGTGCTTTTACCCATAATGATTGTTATTTGTATCATTATAAAAACAACTTCGCCCGGAAAAATATTCTTCCTTCAAGAAAGAGTGACGAAAGACGGAAAAAAATTTAAAATTTTTAAATTCAGAACTATGAAAGAAAATTCAGAAAAATTAAGCGGAGTGACACTTGAAAATGATTCCCGTATTACAAAATGCGGAAAATGGTTAAGGAAATTAAGACTCGATGAGCTCCCACAAGTGTTTAATCTTCTAAAAGGAGAATTATCTTTAGTAGGAGTAAGACCAGAATCGGTAAAATATGTAGAAAAATACACTCCGGAAATGAGAGCAACTTTACTCATGCCCGCAGGTATAACTTCTGAAACAAGTATACTTTATAAAGATGAATCAAAACTTTTAAAGAACTCTGCAAACCCAGATGAAGTTTATATAAACGAAATTTTACCTCAAAAAATGAAATATAATCTTGAATATATTGAAAAATGTAATTTGTGGTACGATATAAAAGTAATTTTTAAGACTGTTATCGCAGTAATTAAAAAATAAGGAGACTTCAAAATGAATAAAAATGAAATTAAATTTTCCCCACCAGATATTCGTGAAGAGGATATAAAAGCAGTAGAAGAAGTTTTACGCTCAGGGTGGATAACAACAGGTCCAAAAACAAAACTTTTTGAAAAAACAATAGCTCAGTACTGTGGTACCGAAAGAGCAGCAACAATGAATTCTGCCACAGCATGCTTAGAATCAACGCTTCGTCTCTTAGGAATAGGTCCAGGAGATGAAGTAATAACAAGTGCATATACCTATACCGCTTCATGTAGTGTTATTTGCCACGTTGGAGCAACTCCTGTTTTGATTGATGTTAAACCTGATTCTTTTGAAATGAATTATGAAAAAATGAGTGATGCAATAACTGAAAAAACAAAAGCAATTATACCTGTAGACCTTGGCGGTATTATGTGTGATTATGAAAAAATAATAAATATAGCAAATCAAAAATCTTATTTATTTAATCCTAAAAATGAATTACAAAGTAAATTGGGAAGAATTGCAATCATAGCTGATGCAGCTCACTCCTTAGGAGCCAAGCGTAACGGCAAAAAATCAGGAAGTTATGCAGATTTTACTTGTTTTTCATTCCATGCGGTTAAAAATTTAACCAGTGGTGGAGAAGGCGGAGCTGTTACATGGAATCTGCCCTCAGAAATAAGTAGCGACGAAATATATAAGAACTATATGCTTCTTTCACTTCATGGACAAGATAAAGACGCTCTTGCAAAAACAACTGCAGGAGCTTGGGAATACGATATTTTATATCCAGGATACAAATGCAATATGACTGATATTTCAGCAGCTGTCGGTCTTTCACAACTTCAAAGATACGAAAGTATTTTAGAAAGAAGAAAACAAATGGTTCTTAGCTACAATAAAGGTTTAAGCGAAGAAATTTTTTGGAAAGCAGATCATATATCCGAAAATAATATTTCGAGTTGCCATCTTTATCTTTTAAGACTATTAGGAAAAGATGAAAATTTCCGCAATGAATGTATTAAAAAATTGGCTCAATTTGGAATTTCGGCAAACGTTCATTATAAGCCACTTCCAATGTTAACAGCTTACAAAAATTTAGGATTCAAAATTTCAGATTTTCCTTGCGCGTATGACATGTATAAAAATGAAATAACACTACCCCTTCACACAAAACTATCGGACGAAGACATAGAATATATTATAAAATCTCTTAAATCAATCATATAATTTTACTTGATATGATGAACAATTTTATTTTTTAAAAGAAAGGAGGCAGAAATGAATTCAATCCAGCGAAATTTTCGCAGCTTGTCATTGGATACGGGCCTTTTCAGAAAAATCTATATAATGCTTATTTCTTTTGAGATGATAGCTTTTCTAGATGTTATCTCTCTTGTATGTAAGTCCGTTGTTCTTATATGGGGAATCTTTATACTTGTGCATAATTTCCTTATGGAAAAAATAGCTTTTGAAATTCGATATAAATATCTTTTGTGGTCATTTTTAACCTTAATGGTTATAACTTCAGTTGTTCATATGTCGATATGGTTTATACCTAATTTAGTAATAACCTATTTTACAGCTATTTGTTTTTTCGTTTTTTACGGAATGTACAAAGAAAAAAATCATGAAGATTTAGAAAAAGAAATGGTTTTTATTTTAAAGTTTTTTGTAAATTTCAGCCTTATTTTCGGAACACTTTCCTTAATGTCATTATTTTTAGGTCAAGATTCGTCATTTTTAGGTTACTACCTTGGAATATTTAAAAATCGATTAATTGGCGTGTATACGAACTCAAACATTTTGGCTTTTTCTATGATTGAAGGAATTGTTTCCTGTGATATTTTATCAGATTTATATATCAAAAATAAATTTAAATCAGATAAATTACCTTCCTGGAAATTAATAATCTGTCCTATTGTAAATTGTCTTTGCTTATTTCTTTCAGATTCAAATGCTTCATTTGTATTTTTGATAATATATTGGACCATACGGGTATTTTGCAATTTATTTTTCAAATGCCAGTTTCAGTACACAATAAAGCTTTTCAGAAGCATACTCATAACATTTGGTTTTTGCTTGCTAATGATGTCTGCTTCATTTGCACTTAGAGACTGTTGCCAAAACTTTATAAACACTGTTATCACTGATGTGTATAGATTTGAAAACTATTCTAAAAACTCAGAAGAAAATTTAAAAGAGAGTACTACAAATAATGACGAAAACAATACTATTTCTTCCGAAAATACTTCTGATTTTCATATTGGTAGAGAACATTATGAAGTAAGCAGTGGCAGAATAACACTTTTTAAACAAGGATTAAAAATTTTTAAGCATCATCCCTGGATAGGAATAGGAAGAGCAAATT
>CAKUXU010000085.1 GCA_934700635.1 uncultured Eubacteriales bacterium
AGCCTCTCCTGTGGCCGCAAGAGAAAGAAACGATGCAAATGAGTAAGAAATCAGTCTCCCGCGCCCACGGGAGACTTTTTCTTTACTCATCTGCCTTTTCTCATACGTTCTGTTAATTCAGCTATTTTGCATCGTCATTTGAACCATAAATCCCGCCGCGACAATAATATTGCCGTAGTAACTGTACCTGCGCTGGTGTCATGCACAAGTCACAACCATTCAATGTACTGCGAATATCCTCCTCGAAGCAGTCGGCGAGCCGACCTCCGTGCTCATTCAAATCCACTAAAAATTCATCAATACTGCTTTCAAGCAAATATGGTATCTCAAAATCGATATCTAATTTTTTATACATCATTTTTCACCCTTTCCTTGTGTTTTTCGAACCGGGCTATGGCATCTGTGACCTTAGGTACTTTTCGATGTAAAAATGCATCTGCCTTTTTTTCATCTAAGATAAATGCATGATTATTATTTTTTATGTTTTTATCTGTTATAGAAGAATGAATGTACATATATTCCGGGGCGCAGTCGATCGTTTCATTCTGCCATGTAACAACACCGTCAACAATCTTAATATCATTGAAAATTTTTGCATTTTTCAGTGGTTCGAATGTTGTTCCATCCAAAATATTTGCATCAAACAATCTTGTCTCGTTATTTGCGAAAGTCACCCGTATTTTCATGTCGTTCAGTGGTTCCGCAGCAATAACCTCAATGGGTTCATTATTGATTTCTGTATTTTCTGTCATCATCTACACCTCCAGTACGTATTTTCATAAATTTTACTATTAAATTTCATGTTTTCGTGGACAGATTTGTACATAGATTATTCACTTTGCGCCGATTCAATGTCAGTTTGCGCGAAAAACGTGTATATCTGCGCGATTTTCGTGTTTAGTACATGATCTCGCTTACAAAATACACGAAATCCGCGCAAAGTGACCTGTTGAAATGCGATTTTTGCGCAAAGTAGAACGAGTATGTAGAAAAATCATGATGTATTTTTCTTGGAACTTTTTAAAAGAGCGTTATAATATTGCATAAATTTTTCTGGTCTCTGTAATGAAGGACTTTTTGATTCTAATGTCATATTGACATTTGCAGTATTTATGCAAATATCATAGGGGATATCTACCCAAAAATCGGAACCTTTCTTTTCAGTTTTTGTAACATGAATCGGATAACATACAAGATGTTCCTTTTTTACATCATAATAGATCGTGTTATTATTTTCGTATACAAATGGATGGACAGTGGTTTCTGCCAAGGAAGCATCAATGGAAGACTGGTAATAGTGTACATGTAATAAATCAATATCAGGACTGCCAGGAAGAGACAGTGTTGCAAAATATGGTTTCCGTTTTCCTGGATAAAGTTGGTATTCTTTTACTGTAACTGTTCCGGGATGTCCGGTGAATTTGGTCAAAACATTGTTTTTGAGTATAGCCATAAATTCAGATGCATAATTCCGTATGGAAGTTAATACATCAATTCCCAACATATCTAAATTTATTTCAAACTGTATTTTACTCTCGGTACAAAGGTCGTATTTGGTTTGGAATTCATTTTCATTGAGTTTTTGTACAACGCAATGCAGTAATGCAGCATCCAGTCCCTGTTGTTTTAATGATATATATTTCATGAATAATCCTGCTCCGATCATGAATGATGAGATTATAATTACATATATTTAATGGAAATTCAATTATTATTGTAGAAAAATTAATTCCTATTTAGTATAATGAAGAAAATTTGGACGTTAACAGAGTGTGGTAAGGAGCTGTGAATATTATGGAAAATAAAAATGAAAGCAATTCTTCTCAACGCAAAAGGAGAGTAAAACAGACTGAGGGAGAAAATTTATATTTGAAGGTAGTCGGTGCCCGTCTGGTTAGTAAAATGGAGCAGAAGGGCTTGACTAATATAGAGGTTGCGGAGATACTTGAATGTACACCAGCTCATGTGATAGCCTTAAAGAAGGGCACTGCTGTTATGAATATTTTGGAACTCTTACGGTTATGTGGCTATATGTGGATTTCACCAAATGAGATTTTAGATCCGGATTATGATGCAAATAATAAGAAAAAAGAAGTCGAGAATGAAAAGATTACCCAAAAATTGCAACAGACAATATTGGAAATGACTCCGGTACAACGCCAGGCACTACTGTTAATATTGGGTTTGTCTCCAGAGTAAATCTCTGGAGATTTTTTTGATTAATAAATAAATAATAATTTAATAAAAACAGATAAAAGAAAATAGATATTTAATAATCTTGAAAAAATAATAAAAATAATGTATTATAGAAATAATAAAAAAGAATCACTACGAACGACTGCCATCTGATGTAGTGATCCTCTAACATATACAAATTATTGTTTCTTGAATTATTATATCGCAAAAAGATAGATAACGCAAGGTTTATTTTCTATACCCTTTTTGAAATTTTCAGGAATTTTCAGGATGTATGTGTCAGAGGATGCATATGTCTTTTTTATTTGTAACATGTAGAAAAAATTCTGAAAGGAATAGGAAATGTCGAGAAGAATATCTGATAAGACGAAGAAAATTCGTAAAATGGGTGAAGGTACGGGGAAAGATTATAAACCATATATCACGACAAGTGAATTGAATAGCATGGGAACTACTTCTGTAATAAAAGATTGGAAAACAGGTCGTGGGGTACATTGTCTGTCGCAGGGAGAGATGCTGTGGTATTACATCCTGCGATGGAATGATGAAAATATTGATATAAGAGAACAGTATCCGCTGGATTATGCTAAGACTGTTGAAATTGCGGAGAGTTTTGGACTCGGAAGACCACGAAATATTATGACCACGGATTTTCTGGTAACAAAAGCGGATGGAAGGTATGTAGCTTGCTCTGTAAAAGCAAATAGTGACCTGAGCAACAGGCAATGGGAATTATTGTTTATCGAAAAACATTATTGGATCAGTCAGGGAGCAGACTACCAGTTACTGTTAAAAACGGATGCAAATAGGATCTTAGCCGGAAACATCCGTCTGGTAACAGAATTTTATGATGCTGGCAGGGTATTTGATGAAATCAGTGCTATTAAACATAAAATTGCAATCAAAGAATACCCGGTGAATATGGCAGATGAACTTTTGGATGAAGCTGTTTTGAAAAGGATTTGGAGAGAGAACCATGAATAATGTTTTGACAGTAGGCGATATATTAAAGGATACAAAATTAAATACGAGATATAGAGTTGTTGATATTGATGGTGGAGAAGTGACTTTGTGTCAAATGGATATAACAACATTGCAGTTATATTTACAGACAATAAAGAATCTTATACAAATGATTACTGATGGGGAGTTAGTAAAAGAAAAGGGAGATACTATTGTTTTTGATTATTATGCTTTACCGGAAAAGGCAAAGTGGAAATATGACAAAAAGAAAAAAGTACTATGTGAAGTTTTGAATTTTTATCATCATAGACTTTTAGGGTTGATGGGAAAAGGAGCAAAACCAGAATTGAAAGAAATTCTGGATAGAAATTCTATGTCAGTCTATATGTTTTGGCGGACATTTACAAAGTATTTGCAGAGCGGATATCAGGATTTCTCTTTGGTTGACTCACGTTATTTAGGTGCAAATAAAGGGAAAAGATACGAGTATACGGAAAAACCAGGGCACAAATCAGAATATTTTGATACAAATGGAATTGTTATAGATGAATCAATAAAACAGATTTTTGATGAGGCTTTGAATGAATTCCGCTCTGGAAGACAAAAAAGTTTGAAATCATGTTATGACAGAATGAATTTACTGCATTTTACGAGGACAGAGGTCATTGATGGAGTTTCATCCGTGTCGTTGCTGCCGTTATCTGAAAGACCTACGATACGTCAATTTTACTATTATGCTGCTAGTCAGTTAACGGTAGAGGAGAAGGATGCGATAAAGACATCTGTACAGGAACAGCGAAACAATAAGAGACTGCTGACAAGTGATGCCCTTTACGATGTGTTTGGACCAGGAGATATGGTTGAAATAGATGCATGTGAAGCTGATGTATCGTTGGTTTCGGCATTTGATAGAAATAAAA
>CAKUXU010000086.1 GCA_934700635.1 uncultured Eubacteriales bacterium
AACAGAAGTATTAAAGCATTGATTTAGAATACTGCTATTGCGTGGAAAGTACTGCGTAAAGAAAAACCGGATTGAGGTGGAATTATGCCAGTACTTTCTTTGTGTATGCCAACTAATGGTGTTGTAGAGTGGGTATTTCCAGTTTTAGATAGTATTTATGAACAGGATTGCGATAATGAGGAGTTTGAAGTAGTAATTACGGATAATGGTAACAATAAAGAATTTAAAGATAAAATTAAAAACTACAATCTAAAACATTCAAATCTGCATTATTATGAAACAAATGCATTACCTTTTATTAATGAAATAGAGTCTTATAGAAGAGCTAAAGGTAAATTGATAAAATTTGTAAATCATCGCACTCTTTTGGTAAAAGGTGCATTAAATCAGTTGATAAAACTTTCAAAAGATAATTGTGATACCCAACCGATTATATATTTTACAAATGGAGTTTTAAAAAAAGAGAAAAAAATATTTGAATATAAAACATTTGATCAGTTTGTAAAAAATCTATCTTATTGGTCTTCATGGTCGACAGGAATGACTATTTGGAAAGAAGATTTTGATAAACTTTCAGAAGATGTTAGTGGCTTTAATGAACTATTTCCACACACGAATGTTTTATTTGCAGAAAGAAAAAGAGAACGATATATCATTGATAATACAGTGATTTTCAATGAAATGCCACAAGGTAAAAAACCAAAAGGAGATTATGATTCATTTTATGCATTTGGAGTAGAATATCCTACAATTATATTAGAACTTTATAGGTGTAGAGATATTACAATTTCAACTTATAAATCAGTAATAGCCGATAACTTGGAATTTTTATCAATTTTATATTATGTATATATAATTAAAAAAGATTATTGTTCTTATGATTTGAATGGTTTAAATGATATGTATGGGGTCTTTTATTCAAAGGCTCAATTGAAAAAGAAAGTTATAGCTTTATTGAGAAAAAAAATAAAATTAAAGCTAAAAAAGATAGTAGGTGAAAAAATGATAAAATCGAATAAATATTTTATTAGTGATGATCAATCAGAAGTCAATATTAAGTGGAAAATACATAGAATAATTGCATCGGCAAAAGCTGCTTATTATAAGACTAGATTGCTATTTTCAACTCCAAGCATATCGACGAAGAAATATAATGTTGCCGTATGTGCAATCTTTAAAAATGAGGCCTCCTATCTTAGAGAATGGCTTGAATTTAATCAAATTGTAGGGATTGAACATTTTTATTTATACAATAATAATTCAGAAGATGATTATTTGAAGGTATTAAAACCCTATATTGATTGTGGTTTAGTGACGCTTATTCAATGGCCGTACAATCAGAAACAAATGGAATGTTATATGGCGTGTATAGAAAAATATTCTTCTGAAACTAAATGGCTTGGGTTTATTGATATTGATGAGTTTATAGTACCTAAATCAACAGATTCTATATATGATTTTTTACAACCTTTTGAAAAAAAGGCTGGTTCTGTAAATATTTACTGGAAAATATTTGGAACTTCTGGAAGATTAAATAGAAATTTATCCGGCTTGGTTTCAGAAGATTTTACGGTCTGTTGGCCCAAATACATGGATTTAGGAAAATGTTTTTACAATACAGCATATGGTTTTGATTGTAATTCAAAACATTCAGTTCAATTACATCATAAATTTTGGGCCAATTATAAGGGGCTAGATGTTCCACCGGTAAATATTTTTAATAAAGTATGCATTGGAAGTAGAAATGTGGCCAAGTCATTAGATTTTCCTATTCAAATTAATCACTATTTTACAAAATCATTCAAAGAATATGCTATGAAGCGTGCAAAAGGAGATGTGTATTTTAAAATCAATCCACATGATGAAAGTTATTTTTATGAGCATGAAATGAAGTGTACCGATATTGATTATTCAGCATATAAATATTTAATAAAATTAAAAAAAAAGATAGGATGTGATGAAAGTGAAATATGATATAGGCATTCAAACGTTTTGGAATGTGCCAAATTATGGGACATTTGCACAGGCCTATGCCTTGCAAAAAGTACTACAAGAATTAAATCCGTACAAAAACATTAAGCAGATAGCACATTTAGATCAGCATCATTTTAATTTTTACTTTAACCCAAAAGCATATTTTCATAGTTATCCAATATGGAAAAGGACATTTTGGAAGAGCTTTTTCATTAAATCAAGTGCAGTGGAAAAAAAGGAAAGAGTGTTTTTGAATGCATATGCTACAATTCCGCATACAGATATAATTGATGCGAGCAATATAGTTAACTATCGATTTGATAAGGTTTTTCTTGGAAGTGATATTATTTGGGATTATTCAGTAAATGTATTTAATAATGATCCTTTATTGTTCGGAAAAGGATTTAATGCAAGTGAAATAAATGCATATGCTGCAAGTTTTGGAACGGTTTCAGTTGATGCAGTTTTTCCAGCTTATGTTGTAAGTGCTATAAAAAACATGAAATTTATTTCGGTAAGAGATGATAAATCGGCGGAATTAGTTAAAAGAGTTACTGGGATTAAACCGCAGGTTGTTTTGGATCCGACCTGGTTATGGGATTTTGAAAAAGATTGTAAGATCGTAAAACCAGATGAAATTGATTATATTCTGGTTTATGGTCAGGATTTCACAACAAAATTTATTAATAATCTTATTAAATATGCTAAGGATTATAAGAAAAAGATAATTGCATTAGATTGTAACAATGATCATTATGAGTGGTGTGATAAAATGATTAGTCAAGTTGAACTTTCTCCATTTCAATGGATTGGATATTTTAAATATGCAACACAGGTCGCAACAAGCACTTTTCATGGAATTACGCTAAGTTTGATTTTTAATAAAAACTTTGCTTTTTGTAAAACAGATTTTGTTATGGCCAAAGTTGACAAATTTCTCCAAGAATTAAATCTGTTTGAGTTGTTTGATAAGGATCAAAACGATGTTTATGGTATGTTAAATCATGATTTCCATTATTCATTCATAAACGATATTATCAAGCATAAAAGGGAAGAGTCAATAAATTTTCTTAGAAAGGCATGTAATATAACAAATGGAACAGAATGAAAAGACTCAAGTCATTCAAGGAGCATTTTGGAAATTTGCAGAGAGAATTGCGGCACAACTAGTAGCTTTAATTGTATCTATTATTTTGGCGAGGATTTTAAATCCCTTTGAATATGGAATAATCTCTTTAGTTATGGTATTTATTACTATTGCAAATGTATTTGTTAGTAATGGCTTTGGACAAGCATTAATTCAAAAGAAAGATGCAGATAGTTTGGATTTTTCGTCAGTGTTTTATTTTTCGCTTGTATTTACCGGAATTATATATATTATTCTCTTTTTTTTGGCAACACCTATAGCAAATTTTTATAATATGCCTATTTTGATTCCAGTGCTGAGAGTTTTAGCAATAAGTGTTCCAATTATGGGAATTAATTCTGTACAGCAAGCATATGTTTCACGTAAAATGCAGTTTAAATTGTTTTTTTATGCAACATTTATTGGAACAGCAGTTTCAGCAGTAGTTGGAATTTTTCTGGTATACTCTGGATTTGGAGTATGGGCCTTGGTTGCACAAACGTTAACTAATAATGTGATTGATACCATTGTTTTACAAGTTTCTATAAAATGGAAAATTACAAAAGAATTTTCTCTAGAAAGAATCAAGTCTTTATTAAGCTATGGTTGGAAATTGTTATTACAAAGTCTGATATTGCAGATTTATGCTAGTTTGAGAAGTTTGTTGATAGGTAAATTTTATACTACAGAAGATTTGTCATTTTATACAAAAGGAAATCAGTTTCCTGAATTAATTAGTTCAAATATAGATACTGGCATTAACACTGCTTTATTTCCAGTCATGTCAAAAGCTCAAGATTCTATTGCAAGAGTTAAAGTTATGGCGCGTAAAACAACAGATTTCACAAGTTATGTTATGAGCCCAATTTTAATTGGATTCATAGCAGCGGCAGAACCGTTTATCTCTCTTTTGTTAACTGACAAGTGGTTGCCATGTGTACCAT
>CAKUXU010000087.1 GCA_934700635.1 uncultured Eubacteriales bacterium
GGCTCATATATTAAATTCGATGAGAATTCTGCTGTTATAATCAAAGAGGATAAGAATCCAAAAGGTACACGTATTTTTGGTCCTGTTGCCCGTGAACTGCGTGATAAAGGATATTTAAAGATATCAAGTTTAGCTCCAGAAGTTCTCTAAGTTAAGGAGGTGTTGGCTAGTGTTCAAAAAAAGCAATAGAAACGCTTGTAAATCACATAAAATCAGTTTAAAAACAGGTGACAATGTTGTGGTTTTAAGCGGAAAAGATAAAGGTAAACAAGGAAAAATTATTGCTGTAAGTCCTAAAGAAGGAAAGTTAATAGTTGAGGGAGTAAACATTGTTTCAAAACATGTTAAACCTCGTCGTACAGGTGAAGAAGGCGGAATAGTTAAAACTGAAAGTGCACTTTATGCTTGTAAAGTCCAACTTGTTTGCCCACATTGTGGTAAATCAACTCGTATTGCTCATAAATTTATTGATGGCGGCAAGAAAAAGCGGAGCTGTAAAAAATGCGGCGAAGTGTTATAAAGGAGGGTTAAAACTTGGCGAGACTAAAAGATTTTTATAAAGATCAAGTAATGTCTAAACTTAAAGAAAAGTTTGGATATAAGAATATAATGCAAATCCCGAAGATTGAAAAAATAGTTATAAATGTTGGTGCGGGAGAAGCAAGAGATAATTCAAAAGTTATCAATTCTATTCTTGAAGACCTTGGAACTATCACAGGACAAAAAGCAGTTGTTTGTACCGCACGTAAATCGGTTGCTAACTTCAAAGTCCGTGAAGGAATGAAAATTGGTGCTAAGGTTACACTACGCGGAGATAAAATGTATGAATTCATGGATAGATTTTTCAATCTTGCACTTCCTCGTGTAAGAGACTTTAGAGGAATCAATCCGAAATCTTTCGATGGTAAGGGAAATTATAACATGGGAGTTAAAGAACAACTCATTTTCCCCGAGATAGATTATGATAAAATTGATGCAATCAGAGGAATGGATATCTCCATTTCAACAACTGCAAAAACAGATGACGAAGCAAGAGAATTACTAAGACTTATGGGTGCACCATTTGCAAAATAAGGAGGGAATATTGTGGCTAAAAAGTCGCTGAAAATCAGACAGCAAAGAGAACAAAAGTTTTCTACTCGTGTTTACTCTCGGTGCAAACTTTGCGGTAGGCCGCATGGTTACCTTCGCAAATTTGGTATATGCCGTATTTGTTTTAGAGGACTGGCACATAAGGGAGAAATTCCAGGTATAAGAAAAGCAAGTTGGTAAGACTAGCAAAGGAGGTTAATTACTTATGCAAATAACGGATGCAATCGCAGATTTGCTAACAAGAATTAGAAATGCTTACAGTGCTAAGCATGAATCAGTAGAAGTTCCTTCTTCAAACATGAAAAAAGACATAGTTCAAGTTTTATTTGATGAAGGTTATATAAAGAAATTCATGGTTCTTGATGATGGCAAACAAGGTATCATAAAGATTTTTCTTAAGTATACCGAAGATAAAAAACCTGTTATCACAGGAATTAAAAGAGTTTCAAAGCCGGGTCTTAGAATATACAGCAGCGTAGAAGATATGCCTAAAGTTATTAAAGGACTTGGTATAGCAATTGTTTCAACATCTAAAGGAGTTATGACTGACCGCAGAGCCAGAAAAGAAAATGTCGGCGGAGAAGTTTTAGCATTTGTGTGGTAAAGAAAGGAGGGTAAATATGTCGAGAATTGGTAAAAAACCGGTAGCTATTCCACAAGGAGTACAGGCAAGTCTTAAAGACGGAATAATAAGTATTTCCGGACCTAAAGGAAAATTAGAAAGACCTGTTCACCCTAAAATGAAAGTTGAAATAAATGATGGAGTAATAACTGTGTCAAGACCTAACGATCAAAAAGAAAATCGTGCACTTCACGGTCTTACACGCTCTCTTATCTACAACATGGTGGAAGGCGTTACAAATGAATTCAAAAAAGATTTAGAAGTAAACGGTGTTGGATACCGTGTTCAAAAACAAGGAAAAAATTTGGTTTTGAATTTGGGTTATTCTCATCAAGTTACAGTTCCTGAAATTGAAGGAATTAGATTTGAAGTTCAAGGAAATAAAATTTCAGTTATTGGAGCAGATAAGCAAAAAGTTGGACAATGCGCTGCTGAAATCAGAGAAAAACGTCCTCCTGAACCATATAAAGGTAAAGGAATTAAATATGCTGATGAAGTTATCAGACGTAAAGAAGGTAAAACAGGTAAAAAATAGTTAGGAGGGTGAATGAGTATGGTGAACAAGGCAGATAAAAATCAGGCCCGTTTAAAACGTCACAGAAGAGTCAGAGGAAAAATTTTCGGAACTTCTGATAGACCAAGGCTCAATGTTTTTCGTTCCAGAAGTAATATAAACGTTCAAATCATTGATGACATTTCTGCTAAAACTTTAGTAAGTGCTTCGAGCTATGAAAAAGATTTCGGAATTTATGGCGGTAATAAGGAAGCTGCTGCAAAAGTTGGAGAAATCATTGCAAAACGTGCACTTGAAAAAGGAATCGAAAATGTTGTGTTTGATCGTGGCGGATATTTATTCCATGGTCGTGTAAAAGCTTTAGCTGAAGCTGCACGTGAAGCAGGACTTAAATTTTAATTTAAAGGAGGGAAAAGCTTTTGAGTAGAATAGATGGTTCAGTACTTGATTTAAAAGAAAGATTAGTTGCTATAAATAGGGTTTCCAAAACAGTTAAAGGTGGACGTATTTTTAAGTTTGCTGCACTTATGGTAGTCGGAGACGGAAAAGGAACTGTAGGATTTGGAATTGGTAAATCAGGAGAAGTTCCAGAAGCAATTAGAAAAGGAATTGAAGACGCAAAGAAAAACTTGATAAAGGTTCCGTTAAAGGGCGACACAATTCCTCATGAAGTTTGCGAATCTTATGGAGCTGGAGAAGTTCTCCTTAAACCTGCTGCCCCTGGTACAGGTGTTAAAGCAGGCGGAGCAGTACGTGCAGTTGTTGAATCTGCAGGAATAAAGGATATTAGAACAAAATCTCTTCGTTCTAACAATCCTTGCAATGTAGTCAGATCTACAATTAAAGGACTTAGTTCTCTTCGTACAGCTGCAACTGTTGCTAAAATGAGAGGAAAAACTGTTTCTGAAATTCTTAAATAAATTTTTGAAATTGTTTTACCAGTTTCTATGTGTTACAATTTTAATTGCACACTGGAAGTGAATGTGCAATATATGATTTTTATAAAAAAATAGGAGGTGAATTTACTCATGGAACTTCACGATTTAGTATGTCCTGAAGGTTCAAGAAAAGCTCCTAAAAGAATTGGAAGGGGTCATGGCTCAGGACAAGGAAAAACTGCCGGAAAAGGACACAAAGGTCAAAAAGCAAGATCCGGTGGAAGTATTAGACCTGGTTTTGAAGGAGGTCAAATGCCTCTTCAAAGAAGGATCCCGAAGAGAGGATTTAAAAATATATTCGCCAAAAAAGTTATTTCTATAAATGTTGGAGATTTAGAAAAATTTGGTGAAGGTTCAGTTGTTGATGCAAATGAACTTATTAGCATGGGTCTTATAAAACGTCATTTTGATAAAGTCAAGATTTTAGGTAATGGTAACCTTACTAAAAATTTAACAGTTAAAGCACAGATGTTTTCGAAATCTGCAATTGAAAAAATTCAATCTGCAGGAGGGAAGGCGGAGGTGATCTAATTGATCAAGACGTTAATAAACTCTTGGAAAGTAAAAGAGCTTAGGCAAAAATTACTTTTTACTATTATGATAATAGTTATCTTTAGAATAGGCTCTATAATTCCTGTACCGTTTTTAAATGTTGAAGCGCTTGCAGGAATGATGGGCAGCTTAGGAGATAACGGTTCAATTCTTAATTATTTGGATACCTTATCCGGAGGAGCGTTTGCTCAAGCTACTATATTTGCAATGTCGGTTTCTCCTTATATTAATGCTTCTATCGTAATTCAACTTATGACAGTTGCTATTCCCTATCT
>CAKUXU010000088.1 GCA_934700635.1 uncultured Eubacteriales bacterium
TGTGAACAAACAAAAAATATCCCTAAAATGAGTGTTTTTGATTTTCATTTATACTATAATTTCCATGTATTAAAGTTTGTTGGCGTTTAGATAAAAAATATCAAAGAATTAACAATTTGATTCAAAAATTCCAACTTTATTATCATTAAAATCAAACAGGAGTGTGTATTAGATTATGTCAGATTTGTCCAAAGGCTTAATTTATGTAGTTGACGATGAGCCGAATATCAGAAGGCTTGCATCTTTAGCATTAAAAGAATATGGTTTTGAAACTCAAGAGTTTTCTGGTGGAGAAGAACTTTTGAGAGCAGTTCAAAGAAGATCTCCAGATCTTATCGTTATGGATTGGGTAATGCCTGCACCTGACGGACTTAGTGTTTGCGGAAGACTAAAACTCGACAAGACAACCAAAACTATTCCTATTATACTTTTAACTGCAAGAAATGATGAAGTTGACTGTGTACTTGGTCTTGAAATGGGAGCCGATGACTACATCACTAAGCCTTTCAGCCTTAAGGAACTTTGTGCAAGAGTAAAAGCGGTTATAAGAAGAAATGAGTATTTAAATACCAACCCAGGCAGCAACGACATTATAACTTGCGGAAGCATTACTTTAAATCTTGCAAGAAGAACAGTTTCTAAAAATGGTAAGCTTATTGATCTCACAATGAAAGAATTTGATCTTTTAACTTCTTTAATGCTTAGTAAAGGAAGCGTTTTAAATAGAGATCAACTTATGGAAAAAGTTTGGGACGTAGAGTTTAGCGGAGATGCGAGAACAGTTGACGTTCATATCAGATATTTACGTCAAAAAATAGAAGATGATTCTGAAAACCCACGTTATATTTTAACAGTTCGTGGTGTAGGATACAGATTCGCATCAGAAGATGAACTTCAGTAGTTTTTAATTAATAACATGGAATAACTCGGAGGTGAACTAAAATGATAAACGGAAATAATGAAACATCTAAACTTAATAGCATAGTTCACGATTTAAAAACCCCTATAACTTCTATTATGGGGTTTGTTGAACTTTTAAAACAAGGAAAGCATGATGAAAAATCAGTCACGGAGTTTTATGATATTATATTATCAGAATCTCAAAAGCTTTTGAAAATGGTTAATGATATTCTTTATATTAACAAAACAAGAGAAGTTTCTACATCATGTAATTTGAATATAGAAATAACCAAACACGTTAAAGAATTAACTCCTCTTGCAAGTAAAAAAGGTGTTGAGATTTCTATAAACAGCAGTATTGCAGATATATATGTTTCAATTCCAGAAGACAAAATCTCCAGAATCTTAACAAACATTATAGAAAACGCTATAAAGTATAATAAAGAAAACGGTAAAGTTTTTATAGATGTCAGTGAAGAGAAAAGTCAAGTATTCATAAAAATAAGAGATACAGGTATAGGTATACCGGAAAATGAAATAGACAAAATATTTACTAAATATTATCGCTCATCAATAACTAAAAAGTTAAGCGTTGAAGGATCAGGTCTTGGCCTTGCGATTGCTAATGACATAGTCGAAGAATACAAAGGAAAAATAATGGTAAACAGTAAATTGGGTGAATACACTGAATTTATAGTTTCGTTCCCTGTTTCACGTATGGAAACTAAACCTGAGAATCAATAAATTATAAAGATATCGGAGGACGCGGCAATTTTAAGGATTGCCGCATATGTTTTATGCAAAAAGAAAAATTTAATTATAAAAATTTTTTTGATGTATCTCAAACCATTGCAAAAGATATATTCATTGATACTAATTTCCCGTGGGAAGTAATACCTAAAATTAAAGAATATGTATGCTTGATAGGTCCTAAACTTCCTAAAGAAGAATATATTGAAGTTTCCAAAAATGTTTGGATTTCAAAATATGCTGAAATTGCCGAAAGTGCATATATAGCAGGTCCGGCAATTATTCAAAAAAATTCTCAAATCAGACATTCGGCTTTTATTCGTGGATCTGTTATAGTCGGAGAAAATGTTGTTGTAGGTAACTCTACAGAACTGAAAAATGCAATACTTTTCAATGGAGTACAAGTACCGCATTTCAATTATATTGGAGATTCCATTTTAGGAAGTAAAGCACATTTTGGAGCGGGCTCAATAATTTCAAATGTTAAATCTGACAAAACAAATGTTAAAGTAGTATGCAGTAAAACAGAAAAAATCGAAACTAATTTAAGAAAGTTCGGAGCTATTGTTGGAGATAATGTAGAAGTAGGATGCAATGCAGTTTTAAATCCAGGTACTATAATTGGAAGAAATTCTACAGTCTATCCAACTTCTATGGTAAGAGGAGTTATTGAAGGAAATGTTATTGTAAAGCTTTCGGGCGAAATAGTGAATAAGAAATAACAAAAATCCACGCTATAGCGTGGATTTTTAATTTAAACCTCAATGCCTAATAATTGCAAAAACTCCTTATTCCTATTTTTAAATTTGTCATTATTATAGCTTTCTTCGAAATATTCTCTTATACTTTCCAAAGGATATAAATAAACCGAGGAGAAATCATAATTAGCACCTTTAAGTACTAAACCTAATTTTTTATTAACAAAATATGAATTTCCATCTACTCCTTTAGGCCCATATTTTTTAGACCATCCTTTATCCTCCGGAAGAGTTAAATCTATTGCTCGTTTTGCATAATTGTTTTTTCTAGGAACAACAATATCATATGTTGGTACTTCAAGCCATGTATCTGCTATACGGAATGCTTTGTTATTCAAGTATTCGACGTTCTCATCATCGATACTGACACCTTTCATGCCTGTAATACTGTTTTTAAATTTTTCAAAAATTTCATTGACTTTATTTTTTTCCATTGCATCGCCAGTCGTACTTTGTACATAAATTCTAAGGCCATAATGGTTCATATTTATATTTTCGTCATCTAACATAGATTTTTCTCTTTCAGCAACTTCACTTAAAAACTGATTTAGGTCATCTTTGTTTTCTATTTTGATCATAAAGTCAATAAATTCACCAATATACTCAGGATCAAAGTTTTTATCTGATTTTTTCTCTTCAACCCATTTTTTAATACCGTCTATAATTAATTTTATATCTGTACCACCTTGAGCACTGGCTTTGTAAATATAATTAAATAAAACTCTGTAAAATACATTGTAATTTAGATAATTGTAAGTTAGATAAGAGATGCTTTTAGCCGATGAATTTCTAATAATATCATCAAGAGTTTTTAATTGATTATATACATCGTCTGCACTTTTAGGATACGGATAATCGTCACTACCTAATACAAAATTTTTTTCAACGAGATTGTATAAATCAAGTCTATATGCTCTCTCTTTGCTGCTTTCTTCATGCTTAGACTCGGATTTATTTTCAGATTTAACTTTAGGTTTACTTTCTGATTTATTTTCAGATTTAACTTTAGGCTTACTTTCTGATTTGTTTTTAGATTTAACTTTAGGCTTACTTTCTGATTTGTTTTTAGATTTAATTTTAGGTTTATTTTCTGATTTATTTCTAGATTTACTTTTATATTTATTTTCAGATTCAGATTTTAAATCGACTTGATCTTGAATAACAGTATTTTTGTTTTTATCATGAACATGATTTGCAATTATTGCACCAACCACAACTCCTCCACTAACAACGGTAGCAGTTGCACCTAAAGCAATCAAAAGAGATTTACCTGGGTTTTCTTTAATGAAATTAATCATACTGTTTGAAGATTTTGAAGCTGAACCATTATATTCTGCTGCACTCGATTGAGGAATTGCAGTTGTGGACAAAGTCAGTGCTGAAAGTATTGCTGCTGTAGCTTTTGTTAGTTTTCTATTCATAATTCCTCCGGAAACCCCTTCAAGTTCTTTTGAGGAAATTTCTCGATTCGATCCATAAACAATTTGATTATAATCTTTTTCAAATTCTTCATAATTACTTTCGTACCCTAACTCTTTGCATTTTTCATATACTTCTTTCATAGTTTTAAGCTT
>CAKUXU010000089.1 GCA_934700635.1 uncultured Eubacteriales bacterium
GGATTGTTCATTCCATAAATACCAGAAATAATCGTAGGAATTGAAAGGATAAGCGTTATAGAAGCAAGTATTTTCATAACGTCATTCATATTATTCGAAATAAGTGAGGAAAAAGCTTCCATAGAACTTGAAAGTATACTCAAATATATTTCAGACATTTCTGCTGCTTGTCTTATCTCTATAACAATATCTTCAAGCAGTTCCGAATCCTCTTCATTTATTTTAATATGCCTTCCTCTTGAAATTTTCCCGAGCATTGCGCCTATTGATTTGAGTGAAGCTGAAAAATAAACCAAAGATTTTTTTATTTCCAAAAGCTGAACTAAATCTTCGTTTTTCATTGTTTCTTTTAATTCTTCTTCGACATGACCTGTAATTTTAATTATCTGATTTATATACTGCAAATATTTTACAGCCATTCTGCTCATAATTTGCAAAGCAAACCGAGATTTATTTTCTGTGTATGCAGCACGAATCAAGCCTTCGGAAAACTCTTCTAGGATGGAATTTTCTTTTAAAGAAATAGTTATTATATTTTTAGGAGTAATAATTATACTGACGGGGTTTGTATAGTATGTGAAATTTTTTCCGCTTTTATCAACAACTGGGCTGTCAAAAATTATTAAAGAATTATCCCCCTCTTTGTCTATATGCGTAGCTTCTTCTTCATCAAGAGAAGATTTCAAAATATCTGGTTCAACTTCAAGGTTAGTCATAAGATAATTCATTTCTTGAGGACTGGGAGCAATACAATTAACCCAACAATCAATTTCATAATCACTTAAAGTTATCATTTTTCCTCCAGACATTTTATGGTAGGTCAGCATATTAAATTCATCTCCTTTCAAAATATTAATTTATCCCTATAAAATTATTTTATCATAAATCGAGAAATTTTGACATACGAAGTAATGAAAAAAATTAATAAATTCAAATTTAGTTTTTATCTTTAATTTGCACAAAATTATATTTTACTTATTGAAAATCAAAATTATTTTATATGCAATAAAAATGCTACCCAATTAAAGGCAGCAACTTTCATTTTAAAACAATAACAACTGTAATTTTTAAATTTATTTCCAGATTTAATTGGTTAAAGCCAAAGTAAATAAGTCCATTAATTTTTTAACTAACATTTTTCCTTTTTTTATAATATATATCATAAACTTAATATTAAAAAACGGAAAAGAAGAGATTTTAAAATCTCTTCTTAAAAATTATTTTTTATTTTTCCTCAGATTTATTTTCCGTTTTATTCTCTGAATCGGCAGGATTATTTTGTTCTTCGCTATTTTGTTCTTCGTTATTTTCTTTTTCCGATTCTTCACTTTTTACTTCCGGAGATTTCTCTTCATCTTCAGGTTTAACTTGCTCCTGAACATTTTTTTCTTCCTCCGGTTTAGTAGCCTCTGTTTCAGAATTATTTTCGTTCTCTGGTTTTTGTTCTTCTTTATTTTCTTTTACAGCAGCTTCCTCGGATTTATTTTCTTCTGGCAACACTTCTTTTGTTTTATTATTGTTGTCAGTTTCAGACTTACGAGCCTTAAATTCTTCACGTAATTTATTAATGTCAGTATCTCCAAGCTCCATAAGGTAACGTGTATAATTTCCGTATCTAGCAACTTCAACTTCAAATTCTCCTGTTTCTTCGTTAAAGTCTAATTTAAAGTCAAGATGTTTCGGATCCTCAATAGATACACTCTTCTTATGACGTTTTTCTGCAAGTCTTTCTTCAATTCTTGCTTTTACATTTTTAGCAGTAATTTGTATTGATGCATCCAGTTTATCAAATAATTTCTCAAATCCTCTTGCACTTGATTTTTGATCGTCATCTTTTCCGACTTCTCCAAGAGTATTGGAATTCTTTTTATAAAGAAGTGTTTGCTTCTCAATAAATTTTGCCATTGACTCATATATTCCGTCTGCAATTTCGAATCCAAATTTTCCAAGAGCTTTTTGACCAAAGAATTTTACGCTGCGATCCAACATACTTTTTCCTATTTCAATGTAGGCGTCTTTACCGAGAGCGTTAAATGTTATTACATTATTTCCGCCGATTCTGTCTAAGAAAGATCCATCATGGCCATAGTTACTGGTACGAGTTTTGTCGTTTAATGGACCTTCTCTTGGGTCATATTCTTTTCCAAACATAGTACTGTATTCATTACTTGTCAATATAAAAGTAACTTCTGAAAGATCTAAATCTGTTCCGCCTGATGTTGAGTATAAAGGATCCTCATAGATTCTTCTGAATGCTTCGTCGAATGGGTTACAATATTTTGGTCCTTCAGGAGTATCTACAATTGTACTGTTATTTGAACAATAATTTGCTGATACTTTATCATACTCATCTATGATAACTACTCCACGTGGGTTATTTTGAATATAGTTACCTGGTGTTTTAATATCTTCTGATTGAATAAAGAAATGTTGTGGAACATAGAATAAAGCGCTAAGGATATCATCGGATCTACCGCTTTTTTCTGATAATTTTTCCATAGTTGAAGATATTACTTTATTATATTCTCCACTCGGTGAAAGTGCTTTAGCAAGTATTTCCGCACACATAGATTTACCTGTTCCTGCAGTTCCGTTGAAAACTACAAAGTTAGGTCTGTTTTTAACTGCACGCCTATTACCATTTTTCTCTTTAGCACCTGCATCTACAATTTCTCTTCTCGCAACTATTCTATCGAAAAGAGCAAGGGTTTCTCTAACGGCTTCAGGTTGACCTTTAACTTTTTCAAGCTCATTTTTAAGCCATTCTCTTCTTTCAGCAAAATTAAACTTAGGTATTGGTTTGCTCTTGCCAACTAATGATTTAGCAATAACACGTATTTGGTTAATAGTACCTGCCAAACCGAGTATGTTTGTAAGTTTCTTGGCAGAATTACCTAACCAAGTAAATGCACCATCGAGCTTTTTAAGTACAACACCACCAATAGTAATAGCGCCGCCTCCTACTGTACCGACTACACCTAATTTTCCGCCTAAACTACTAATAAAGGATTTACTTTTCAAACGCTCCTCTACAGCCTTATCAGCCTCACTAATCATTCCATATCTCTCTGTGTATTTCTCTCCGCTTATCTTACCTAATTGTTTGTCGCGTCTAGCTTTTATAAAGTCTCTTGACAAATCTTCTGTAGCACATATTAATTCTTCGTCACACATATCTTTAATCGTTCCAGGACTGTGCTCAGAATATTGCCATGCATCTATACCCTTCACTTCATCCTTTGTTTCATCCTTCTTCGGTGGTACATATTTTTCTACTTTTAATTCATGTCCAACTACTTTCCCATTTTTTTTAACTTCAACACACTTTGTTACGTTAAATTCTCTATCTGCCTTAAAATCTTCCAAGTTTTTCTTAGCTATATTCTTTTTCTGGTAGTCTTTAACACTTTTAACAATAAGAGTTGTTCCACATGCAGCAGCGACGGCGGCGGCAGTAACTACTAAGCCTCCGAGTATTATTTTACCTTTATTGTTTTTAATCCATTTTCCTATATTTTTAAATTTTTTCTTAATTGAAGAACCTTCTTTGACTTTTCCTTTAACAATTTTTTCATAGTAACTATCATTAATATTTCCTGCAGAAATATATTTTTTAGTTTCGGGTGCAGAACCTACGTTAGCTGCATGAGTAATTCCGGAAGATGTGAACACCGAAAGAGCAGCAAGAGTTCCTGCCATCCATTTCTGTGGTGTACTAAATCCACCCGCAATACTTTCAATTTGATCGTCATCAAGCTCTTCTAAATCATCTATGTCAGGTGTAAGGCTTTCACAAACTTCTGCATACTCATACAAAAAGTCTACGAACTCCTCTCTTGTATATCCACCTTTAACATTAAGACAAAATTGATACATTTCATCAACGTCGTCTATTTCTACAAATTTAGAAATAAGTTTTGAATCTCCAAAAATTTCTAAAAACACTTCCTGTATTTTTTCATTCATGTTAAGTCTTC
>CAKUXU010000090.1 GCA_934700635.1 uncultured Eubacteriales bacterium
AGCAGCCCCTACATTGTTATAATCAATCTGAAGTGGATTAAAAAGTAACAAAACATCTCCAGATAACAGCACCATTCCCTCACGGATCCGTGACGGAACAGAACTCATGCAAATCATGAACTCATCAAACAATGTAGAATTACGTCCATTCAGCAACTCATGAGGTACCGGAGAAAAAAGTTTACCCAGTGCAGAATATTGCGGTACACGCTTACTGTCACCACCGGAATGAATTACCAGTACACGAAGTTTGTCAAAAGCTTCTTCCTGTTCATGAAGATACTTCAACACTTCCAGTGTCGCACCCCCTGATCCCACACGCTTCCCATCACGGTCAGGAATTGCAACAAATTTCGTCCCAGATGGAAGAAAATCTTTTCTCTCCTCTATCTGCTTACGGAATTCCTCAGCCTGCTGCTCATTAGATGCCGTCAAAATTACATAATCCCATTTTGGAAAATTATTCAATTTTAATGATCGATTATAATCATCCCAGCAGTCTCGATATGCCTGAGACAAAAATAGAGAATAGAAATTCTTTTTCATGTGTACCTCTCCAGTGTAAACTTAATTGGCTTTATTTTTTTTTCTTTTTCCATAAAAAATAAAATCAGTCATAGGATTTACTTTCAAACAAGCAATAATAATATATGTAAATATAATCGTCAACATAAAGGAAATTACAAAATTACTAAATCCTAAAACCGAAAAAAGCCCATATGTATTATCAAATTTCATTATATTATTTACATACATATGACTAGTATATATTTCCAATGTATAAACCCCTATAAAATTCATTTTCATTTTATACAATAGGTTTTTATATTTAATAATTAAATTAAACAAAACTATATTTCCAAAAAAACCCGCTATTAGCCTAAAAGAAATTGCAATAAGTGTTTCATTAGACTTATATAAATCATAATTGAAAATAATTGCGCAAAAGAAAATGATTGAAATAAAATAAATTGTATTTCCCCATTTTTTCCAACACTTTTTCACCCCATCCTCAAAGATCCTAATTAACAACCCGGTTCCATAAAATATACTATAATATAATATATATTTTATTCCAAAAGCATTTGTAGATCTAGCTTTTACACTAACAAAGACTAATCCTATAGAAATGCACAAACAAAATGCAAACACACAAACTATCGTACTCCATTTTTTACTACAATTTTTGTAAATAATATAGTTAACTCCTACTGCTAAACAGGCTAAAATAAATATTGTCCATAAGAACCATAAACCAACATCAACTTTTAAAAATAGTACTTTTATTCCTTTTAAAACATTTCTATTATATTTGCCTAAAAGTAATACATCAACACATATAAACCATAACAAAAAGGGAATAAAATAATGTTCTATATTTTTTTTCAAATTATAATATATGTCCTTTGAATTTCTTACCGTATGAAACGAGAAATATCCAGAAATCAACATAAAACCGGGCATTTGAATCGCCCATATAAAATTTGTTAAAATTCCGCCTTCATCTGCAACCGCATATTGTAAAACATGCCTGACTACAACTAATATGATTAAAATTCCTTTGTAACAATCCAAAAGCCCATTTCTCACGTTAGTTCCGTTAGAATTATCCATCCTATATATTCTCACCTCACATTATAAACCTGCTTCTAACTTTTTTCCCTCGAAATATAACGCCACACCACAAAAGACAATACTCCAAGAAATGTATATGAAACACTCATCGCAATCGCACACATTTCAACCGACTTTGAGAGTTGCAACATAATTATGTATACTAAAAAGCTCACCATAAGACAAATTGTGTTGTATGGAAAATCGCTTATTCCATCAATAGGATTCCTTAATAATAAATACACTGAATTCGGTATAATTGATAATATCGTCAATTTTACTATAGGCATACACGCTATATATGATTTATTAAATAAAATTGTTAAAATCAATTTACCAAACAAATACACAAAAGCAACCCCTATCACTCCAACAATCAGATATATAATACCTAATATTCTAATTTTTGAATTAACCTCTTTTTCACTATGGTTAACTTTACTTTGGCTGACTAATGGTAACAAGACAGTTCCTACCAAACTAAAAAGCGGAGTAATTATAGAATTAATGGAAACTGCTGCCGAGAAATATCCCACCTCTTCCATACCAAATTTATTAGTAATTATTGTAAGTGGAAGTAAATTGTAAGCAAACAAAATAAATTCGCCTGGTATTCTTGGTATCGAATATCTCAAAAGAACAGGTACTGTAAAAAGCTTTTCTTTTATTTTATGTACTGAAAAATGAGTTTTTAAAAATATTTTTGAAATTTCTAAAACGCCATATGCTATTAAAAATATACTCCAAGCATAATATACTATAAGTAAATTTTGAGGGACAATAAAACAAATTACAATTGTTCCAACCTGCATTATTATATTAACAATATTATATTCAATAAATTTATTTGTACCTCTATAATATGAATAAGCATATGTAACTAAGCAAGAACCAAACGAATATAAGCACGAAGGCAGAACATATTGTTGTGCCTTCAATTCTCCTAAAACTGTTTTACCAATCCAAGATTTTGTTCCCACCATCAGTATAGTAATTACCATAAACAATGATATGATAATTACCAGTGAACTAATCATATAACTTTCCGTTTTTTTGTATATTTTCCGAGCCTCTGATTCTGCAATAAATTTTGGAATTGCAATTCCCTGCGAGGCAAGCATCACAAACGTAATAACGCCGATAAATCTCCTTACCAAATTGTATGTACCAAACATTTCAACAGAATATTGATTACTTATAATTTTATTTAATGCAAACGCTAAAAGCATTACTATCATTTGACCACCAAATGTTATAATCAAATCGTAACCAAATCTATCTTTCTTAATTTTTTTTATTAGCATAATAAATCTTTCTTCTCTTTCTTATACCTATTGTTACTTTAATTTTGCAATAAAACGATATATACAAAAACAACCCAAAAATAATGAAAACTATATAATAAGACGTATAAGTCCATGGAGACACTATGAAATAATATAAGCTAAACATAATAATTGATAACAACCACTGATTTAATATACTTTTTTTGTTCGTACTTCTTATTTTTTTAAAGCAATATGAACTAACAATTCCTAATATACCAATTAACACAAGTGAAAAAACACTACCATAATCTTCTATCATTCCTCTAAAATATGTATATACATTAGTGCATGAATTTTTTTCTATATTATATATGCCCTGAACTTTTTGAGCCAAGTGAAGTCTAGATGATATCGCCAAAAAAGAATTTACTCCTAACCCCAGCTCATGATTATTTTTATAATTATTCCCAAACCATATATCAAATCCCTGAATATGTCCTACAGCATATATTTGCAACTTATCAACAATCACTTCAAATATATTAACATTTGTTTTTCCTATTCTTAAATAAAAACTCAGGAAAAATAATATAATTAAAATTACAAATATTGCAGTACCTCCAATAATATACCTTAAATCCACCTTCAAAATATTTTTATACTTATATGTATATGATATTAAAAAACCAATAAAAAACAAAATAGAAAAAGATATAATTACTAATTTTGCACTCGTTAATAGC
Organism: uncultured Eubacteriales bacterium; assembly: GCA_934700635.1. Taxonomy (GTDB): domain Bacteria; phylum Bacillota; class Clostridia; order Oscillospirales; family Acutalibacteraceae; genus UMGS1491. Next base: position 3,626 of record CAKUXU010000090.1, read on the forward strand.
ATGGACAATAAAACTGGCACAATACTAGATATACAAATAATTTTTTGTTTTTTTAGCTCCGCATAATTATAACTATATCCACAACAAATTGGCGTAATATAACAAAACGAATTCAGAAGTTGCTCCATAGAGGATGTTGTCTCTTCTCCTGCATATCTATTTACTGCCATATTATGGCTTACGCCTTGAAGTGTTGACAAATTTCCAAACACATTAAAAGAGATTCCATTTTTCAGCATTACATACATAACACTGACAAATGATAGAGCAATAAAAAAAACATTCAATTTCCATGGAATTTTAGGATAATCT
>CAKUXU010000091.1 GCA_934700635.1 uncultured Eubacteriales bacterium
GAACAGGGCTTAAAAATTTTAGAGAAAATTTTAAACATAGATTTTACGATGTAGGAATTGCTGAAGGTCATGCTGTAACATTTTGCGCAGGTCTTGCATCTGGAGGAATGAAACCTGTTTTTGCTGTTTATTCTTCTTTTCTTCAACGTTCTTATGATGAACTTATTCATGATGTTTCGCTTCAAAATTTGAAAATTATTTTAGCTATAGACAGAGCAGGATTTTCAGGTGAAGATGGAGAAGCGCATCAAGGGCTTTTTGATGTACCATTTTTAAATACGATACCGAATGTGAAAATTTTATGTCCTTCATTTTTATGTGAACTTGAAATAATGCTTAAAGAAGCGATTAACAGTCAAGAAAAAAATATTATAGCTATTAGATATCCTAAAGGTGGAGAACTTTTGAAGCCTGAAAATTATAGTTTTAAAAATTTAAAATATGAATTTTTCGGGAATTTAGACTCTGAGGTTTTAATAGTTACTTATGGAAGAATTTTTTCTTATGCTTATGAATGTTATCAAATGCTGAAAGAGTTAGGTCATGAAATTTGCATTCTTAAATTAAATATGATAAAACCTTTACCTGAAGAAATGGTAGATAAATGCATTTTTTTTAAAAATATACTCTTTTTTGAGGAATCTGTAACTTCGGGAGCAGTTGGAGAAAAATTCGCTTCTGTTATTATTGGTAAAAATTTTGAAGGGGAATATAAAAATTACGGTGTTCCCGATGAATTTATTCCTCATGCAAGTATGTATTCTCAAATAAAAAAATATCATCTCGATAGTGAAAGCATGAAAAACATAGTTTTAAAATATTTTAATAAATCGTGACTTAATAAAGTATCACCTGCATATATTTAGTCGAGGTGTATCTCGATTGAATAAAAATGAAATTATGAAAATGCTTGAATATTCAGGTATTGCCTATAGGGATAATCGTTTTACAGAAAATGACGAAAAAATTTTTATTGTAAATGATAAAAATACAGATGTTTCTTACCAGATAAGGATTAAAAAAGAAGTAATGACAATTGCATTCAGAGGATCTGATTCTAAAAGAGACTGGAATTTTAATTTGGATTTTTGTAAAAAAATTATCCCATATGGCAACAGCTGTTCTGATATTAAAATTCATTCTGGATTTTTAAAAGCTTATAAATCTAAAAATGTCAGAGATAAGATAAGAAGTTTTGTAACTGAAAACATAAGAAAAATAAAATTAACAGGTCATTCTTACGGAGCTGCCCTTGCTATTATTTGTGCTATTGATTTGCAATACAATTTTGAAGAAAAAGATTATGAAGTAATTGTTTTTGGATGTCCGAGAGTAGGAAACAGTGCTTTTAAAAAATCTTATGATAAAAGAATTTTTAAAACATTGAGAGTTGAAAATAAAGGAGATATAATTACAAAAGTTCCACTTTGGATTATGGGATACAGACATGTTGGCGGTAGATTGCTTTTAGGAAGAAAATTTTTAAAACTCCCTTGTATGAATAATCATATGCTTCAGGAGTATTATTCCAACATATGGGATGTTTAAATTTATTTTTACTTTTCTTCTTTTGGCTTACCGTTATATCTGTACTCGGAGCAATTATTTTTTTAACCTTTGGTGTATTTAAAATACTCTTTTGCTGTTTAATACCTGCAACATGTGGGGGATGGATTACAGTTGTATTTCTGATAGCTATAATAGTTTTAGTTGCAAATGCTTTTAAACAATAAAAAATTTTCTAAGCAAGAATTTATAAAATTTTTCGTATTTTTTGTAATAAAATCTGCAGGAAATTAATTTAGCTTTATAATATAATTTGCGATATTACTTTTTTAAATGAAATTAAAAGGAAGGATGTATAATAAATGGCAGATTTGGGTTATGTAACGGTATTTGGAATTAATATGGCTGTGTGGGACGTTTTAAGTTGGTTTTTTGCAGGCGTTGGATTTATAGGAACATGTATGAACGCAGAAAGAAATAAATATGGTTTTATTTTTTGGATGTTTTCAAATGCATACATGGTTATAAGATTTTTAGTTATAGGCGAATATGCTCAGATGGTTTTATTTTTTGCATATTTTGTTATGGCTGTCAGAGGAATTTATTCTTGGATTAAAAAAGAAAATCAAGAAAAGATTAAATAGTTTGGAATTTGAGGAATGTGTTTATGAAAGTTTTATTACATACTTGTTGTTGTCCATGCTTAATCAAATGCTATGAAACTCTCAAGGAAGAAAAAATTATACCAACTATATTTTGGTACAATCCAAATATTCATCCGTGGATGGAATATAATTTAAGAAAAGATGCTCTAATTAAATATACAGAAACAGAAAATTTGGAATTGGTTATCAATGATAATTATGGTTTGAGAGATTTTATAAAAAGTATTTATCCGGATTTTACTCAAAAAAGGTGTAATTATTGCTATACTTCTAGATTAGAAGAGACTGCGAAATATGCTTCTGAAAATGGGTATGAATATTTTTCAACGACTTTGCTTATAAGTCCATACCAAAATCATGAACTTATAAAGAAATTAGGTTATGATATTGCACTTAAATATTCGGTAAAGTTTCTTTATAGAGATTTTAGACCTTATTTTCGTGAAGGGCAAAAGGCAGCTCGTGAACTAGGTGTTTATATGCAAAAATATTGCGGATGTGTCTTTAGTGAAGAAGAAAGATATAACAGTCGTAGTTTGAGAAAATAAAAGAAAGAAACATTATGAGATTTTGGGTACTAAAATAAAAATTAACGTAGATAATCTAAGAAATAGCATTGAAAAATTTGTTCCATATAATGAACAAGAAGAAACTGATAAAAAATGATGTATTAACAAAATGAAATAAATACGGATATTTTACAAATTTATCATTTATACTTAATAAAGATAGAACGAAAATTTTGATGATATACCATAAAATATATAATTCATGGGCTTGGACAGGTGGCCATAGTGATGGTGATAGTGATATTTTATATGTTGCTATGAAAGAAGCAAAAGAAGAAACGGGTATAAAAAATGTCATACCGATTTTTAAAGATATTTATTCACTAGAATTAATAAATGTAAACGGTCATGAAAAAAGAGGAAAATACGTTTGTTCTCATGTACATATTAATGTTACATATTTATTAGAAACTGATGAAAAAGAAAAGTTACGTATAAAAAGTGTATAATTATATGAATTATATTAAAAAATAACATCAAAATACAAAAAAATTTGACGATTACATAAGAATAATTAAAAAATAAAAATATTTCAAAAAATAGTTGATTTTATTAAAAATAAGTGATAAAATTAAGCTGATAATAATTTAGGGAGTGTAGATAAATGATTTTTGAGAAATCAGAAAAGTTAACTATAATTTCAGACGAAAATTTAGGAAATATTGTAGGTGGAAAAGACAATGAAAGTTTTACAATATTCAAAAAATATCCAGATAAAAAAGGTGCTAAAATTGGCTATATTACAGCAGTATGTGCATTAGCTGTTGCTGTGACAGGATTTGGCATATGTGTTGCAAATAAAGCTATAAAACTTTTTAAGTAATAAGTTTTATAAATATTAAATAATAAATCACTCGCTTTGCGAGTGATTTCTATTCTTTATAATAAAATTTTGTATTTGTTATTAAATTACTAAGGGGGAACATTTACTTTTTAAAAAGACTATTGACAAAAATGAAATATTTTGTTAAGATTACAATGTAGGTAAATTTAGAAAGGGTATTAGATTATGAAAAAAAATTTAAAAAAAGCTTTAGCAGTTTCAATTTTATCAACAGGAATTTTGTCGTCGAACCCATCGGCACTTTGCGTAGGAAATGAGAAACTTGAATATTGTTTTGCTACTATAGTAGCTCAATATATGAATAATAAAGA
>CAKUXU010000092.1 GCA_934700635.1 uncultured Eubacteriales bacterium
GAGGTTAAATTTAATTAAAAACTAGTTGACATAAAATTTCTTAGGTTATATAATTGAGTTTGAAAGCACATATTCCATAAGTTATTTACTTTGAGAATATATTGTGAATGGATATGATAAATATAATGTTCGAGGAGGAAAGAGTCGATGAAAAGAACATACCAACCAAAGAAAATCCATAGAAAGAAAGAACATGGATTCAGAAAAAGAATGTCTACTCGCAATGGAATTAAGATCTTAGCGAGAAGAAGAGCAAAAAGAAGAAAAAGACTAACATACTAATTAACTGCCGTTTGTGGCGTGGATTTTGATTTTTAATTTTAACTTCCATGCCAATTCGGCATTTTATTTTGTCTTAAATTACTTAATTTTTTGCGAAGTAAATTAAAAAGGAACTTTTATGAAAAAAGCTAAGTCTATAAATAAAAATCAGGATTTTAAAAGACTTTATTCGAAAGGCCGATTTTCTTCTTCTGCCCTTCTTGTTACTTATGTTATGAAAAATAGGTTTAAATATACGCGAATTGGATTAACAGCTAGCAAGAAGATAGGAAATGCTGTTCAGAGAAACAGAGCTAGAAGAGTTTTAAGGGCATCTTATTCCTTTTTAGAAGATTCAGTGTCTATAGGGAAAGATATAGTTTTTGTTGCAAGAAAAAGCACTTATGGTGCAAAAACTCAAGACGTACTCAAAGATATGAAATACCAGCTTAAAAAACTCGGTGTTTGGAGATGAAAGGTTTTGTTTTAAAGCTGATCAAATTCTATATGAAATTTATTTCACCGCTTAAAAAACCTTGTTGTAGATTTGTCCCTACATGTTCTGAATACGCATTCGAAGCGATAGCAAGATTTGGTGTTATTCGTGGAGGATTTATGTCATTTTGTAGAATTTTGAGATGTAATCCCTTTTGTAAAGGTGGATATGATCCTGTTCCAAAGAAATAAATTTAATTTTTTTATTGAAAAAAGGAGAAGTTATTTTGGGGTTTGTAATTGATTTTTTCGGAAATATATCCGGATATTTATTGTGGTTCTTTTTTGATGCAGTGAGCAATTATGCTTTGGCAATACTTCTTTTTGCTGTTGTTGTTAATTTAGTAATGTTGCCTATAGCCATAAAAAGACAAAAAAATATGGCTTTGACTTCGAGGCTTAGTACCAAACAGCAAGAATTGAAGAAAAAATATGAAAAGAATCCCAGAAAGTATAATGAAGAAGTTTCTCGACTTTATGAAAAAGAAGGGATAAACCCTATGGCAGGGTGCCTTTCCACCATGGTACTACCGCTTCTGATATGGAGTGGTGTGTTTGGTGCAATAACTAAGCCGCTGCAGAATACTTTACATATTCCGGCGGAAAAAGTGGTAAGTGTTATTGAAACTTTGAAATCCGACGGAAAAATAAGTGGACCATATGAACAACTGCAGCTTGTAAGACATTTTGAGGATCTTAAAGGTTACCTTGGAAGTTTTAGTCCTGAAGAATTTGCTGATGTTGAAGAATATAGCAATGGCTTTGAATTTTTAGGTATTAATTTACTTGGAAATCCGAGTACATCAAGTTTTTCGGAAATGCTTTGGATGATTCCTTTACTATGTTTTATAAGTTCTGTTGCAGGTATGTATATAATTCAAAAGATGAGTGGGACACAAAATGCCGCTCAAGGATGTGCTAAGATTATGCCTTATGGTGCAGCACTTTTTACAACATATGTTGCTTATACAATGCCCGCAGCTGTAGGACTTTATTGGTTTATAAATGGTGTTATAAATGCAGTTCAAAGTTTTATTTTGAACAAATATTTTAATATATATACTATAAATGCGGAAAATGAAGCTGCACGGTATGCACTTTTGGAGCTTAAAGATTCCGATGTTGTTTGCTTGAAGGAAGAAGTAGTTCCTAAAAACAAGTAAAAAAGCATAATAAGAATTTATGTATGTATTTGCATCTTTCGATGCAGATACTATTTTATATTTGAGAGAAGGTTTGATTATGAGTACAATTGCTGCAATTTCTACTCCTAAAGGAGTCGGAGGTATAGGGGTTATAAGAATTTCTGGTGATGAAGCAATTGAAATAGTAAATAAAATTTTTGTTCCTTTTAATTCAAAATCAAGCGTTTTAAACATGAAAGGATATACTGCTAAGTACGGAAAAATTTCTAGAAATGGAAACTATATAGATGAAGTAATCATACTGGTTTTTAGAGCACCGCATAGTTATACGGGTGAGAATGTAGTTGAAATTTCTTGTCATGGCGGACTTTATATAACAAGAGAAGTTCTTAGAACAGTTTTAGATGAAGGAGCTTCCCTTGCTGAACCTGGAGAATTTACAAAAAGAGCTTTTCTAAACGGAAAAATAGATCTTTCTCAAGCAGAGTCCGTCATGGAGCTTATATCTTCCAACAGTAGACGTTCAAATATAATTGCATTTAATCAAAAAGAAGGAGCATTAAGCAGAAAAACAGAATTTATGAAAAATACTCTTTTGGATATATCCGCAGGGCTGGCAGTATGGGCAGATTTTCCTGAAGAAGATATACCGGAAGTAAATTACGAAAAATTGATTTCCGATTTAAAAAAAGTAGCTGATGAAATGTCAAGTATAATTAAAAATTATAATCCTGTATTGAAGGACGGCGTAAAAACAGTTATTATCGGAAGACCAAATGTTGGTAAGTCTACACTTATGAATCTGATTTCGGGTTTTGAAAAGTCTATAGTGACGGATATCGCAGGTACAACAAGAGATATTGTTGAAGAAACTGTTATGGTTGGAGATATTCCTTTATTGCTTGTTGATACTGCAGGAATAAGAGAAACTGAAGATAAAGTTGAAAAAATCGGAGTAAGCAGGGCAAAAAAATCATTGTCTACCGCGGATCTTGTTCTTATGGTTTTAGATGCTTCGCAGGATTCCTTAAGTAAAGAGGATAAAGAAATTTTAGATCTTTGCGATCCTAAAAAAACCATTATAGTTCTTAATAAAATAGATTTGGGAATCATGATAAACAAAGAAAATTTATCAACATTTTCTGAAAGCATTGTTGAAATTTCTGCCTTAAAAGCTGAAGGAGAAGAAAATTTCAAAAAAGCTATAGAAAATGCTGTTGGAAAATCTAAAGCTGAACCTACTGAAGTGTTAATTACTTGTGAAAGACAATTTTTAGCTCTGAAAAAATCACTGGAAAATGTAAATGATGCTATAAGTGATGCTCAGACAGGTGTAACTTTAGATGCTATTACTGTTCTTATTCAAAATGCTATAGATTCTCTAATGGAACTAACAGGAGAAAATGCAAATGTTGAAACTGTAAATAAAATATTTTCTAAATTTTGTGTCGGAAAATGATTTTGATAAAAAATTATAATTTATGTAGATATAAGAGATGTTTTGTACTAAGATAAGCATAAATATCTCTTTAAATTTTGGAAGAAGGTTAAAAAATTGAAATGTATAGAAAATTATGATGTTGTGGTGATAGGTGCAGGGCATGCTGGAATCGAGGCAGGGCTTGCATCTTCAAGGCTTGGGTGCAAAACAGCAGTATTTTCAATAAATTTAGATTCTGTGGGAAATTGCCCTTGTAATCCGTCTATAGGCGGTACGGCAAAAGGACATCTTGTTAGAGAAATTGATGCTCTTGGTGGTGAAATGGCAAAAACCGCAGATGAATGTTTCTTACAAAGTCGTATGCTTAATCTCGGTAAAGGACCTGCTGTTCATTCTTTACGTGTTCAAATAGACAGAAATAAATATAAAGAAATTATGAAGCATAAACTTGAAATTCAAAAAAATCTTTCTTTAAAACAGTGCGAAATAGTTTCTATTGAAAAAGTTGATGATCAATGGATTATGAAAACTA
>CAKUXU010000093.1 GCA_934700635.1 uncultured Eubacteriales bacterium
TTTTTTTTTACTTTCAGAAAGCGAAATTTACTGTAACGTGCGCGCCACCCTTTGGGCTTGTGGTGGCGCCAACTCCAAGTGTGTAAACTGTGTAAAAAATGGCAAAAAAATACACAATTAACATAGAAAATGACTCGAAAATACACAAGAAAATTACAACAATTGTGTAAAAAATAAAAAATATTGATTTTTTTATGTAAAAAATATATAATGAAATTGGGAAAAAAGAGAGTAAAAAAAGAAACATAAAGGAGTGATAATTGTATGCCAAAAGCACGTATATTTTTTATTATGCAATACGTGAAACATCCTCAAACAGGAGAAGTATTATTAACAGAAGAAAAAATTCAAGAAGCATTGGACCATAGGACTATAAAAGATTGGGCTTATGTTTTACATGATAAAGATTTATGGAATGATGAAGATGAATTAGATGATCCTAATCATCCAAGTGGTGAAGAAAAACCACCGCATTGGCATATTGCTATTAATATGCCAAAAAATGCTACTGAAGTAGATACAGTAGCAAAATGGTTTGATATTCCGTCAAATTTTGTTGAAATGAAGCGAGGGCGTGGTGCTTTTTTGGATTGTGTTGAATATTTAACACATGAAAGCATGAAACAACAAGAATTAGGAAAATATCGATATGATGATAATGAAATAAAAGCAAATTTTGATTTTCGTGCAGCAATAAATGAACGAAATATATCACGATCTCGATTTGGTACTGAATTAACAAAAAAAGAACAATTACGTATGCAAATACTAAATGGCGAAGTGACTTTAAATCAAGTAAAAAAAGAATATTCTTTGAATTATATACAAGATATGGATATGTTAAAAAAATTAAGAATGGAATATATCTCTGATTGTACTCCTCCATTAGTTCGTCATAATTTTTATATTTGTGGCGGTGGTGGTGTAGGTAAAGGTATTGCAAGTATTTGTCTTGCACATGCCTTATATCCAAACATTGAAGATGAAGAAGAGCTATTTTTTAGGATTGGTGCTCAAGAAACAAGTTTTATGGGATACGACGGACAACCAGTTATTATTTGGGATGATTTTCGTAGTTTTGACCTAATCCGTGTATTGGGTACACGTGGAAATGTTTTTAATGTTTTTGATACAACACCAAAAAAACAACGACAAAATATAAAGTATGGTTCAATAAATTTGATTAATGCAGTAAATATTGTTAATTCAGTACAGGATTGGGAAGAATTTTTGTGCGGATTAGTTGGAGAATATACGGATAAAAATGGCAATTTTTATCAAGCTGAAGATAATGAAAAAAGTCAATCGTATAGAAGATTTCCGTTTATAATGCCATTGCGTGCTGATGATTTTGATATTTTAATAAATAAAGGTTATATGGATGATACGAATGCGTTTGATGAATATATGAAATATGCGAATATTGTAGGTAACTTTGGAACATTGGCTAAAGCGTTAGGTAATTCACCAACGACACATAAAATAAGTGAGCGCATGGTACATCCGCTTGTTGAAAGTGTTCATAAAGTAGAAGAAAAGAGAAAAAAGAATATTGAAAATAATGATATTGATTTAAGTCAATTTGATAATTTTGGTATGCAAAAAGATGATAATAATTTGCCGTTTGATTGATAAAAAGCCTAAAAAGGCTTTTTTATTTTATTTGCCATGACCGAGGGTATCCTGTTGTTTGCGTTGTAATCAACAACGTGAACGATATAAAAAAATCGGTGTAATTGAATAAGTTTTGGAAAGTACTTTCCGTTTTTCGGAAGGTATTTTCCAAGATGTTCATTTGAACATCTTCTTGTTTTTGTCTTTGTTTTTAAGTCTCGCTAGAGCACAATCGTTTTGACTTTGTCAAAACTGGTATTGTGTTACCTCTTTTGACATTCTTTAAAATATGTTATAATAAAGATAAGAAAGGTGGTGTCACGGAATGGCAACAATTTCAACACATAACGGTTCACAAGTTTCAAAAAAACACAATGAACGTGATTATGATACTTGTATCAAAGAATCACATATTGATTTGTCGAGAGAACATGAGATTTGGGTTAATTATGAGAATTTGGAACAAGTTTATGATGAACTTTTTGGAGAAGCTGTAAAAGAGTATAATTTAAAGCAAAAACGTGATGATAGAAAAATTGATAGTTATTTGCGCAAAATTGAAGCGGATAAGCAAAAACATTCATGTTATGAGATGATTATCGGGGTTTATGATGATGTGACGGATAAACAAACAAAAAAGGAGATTTTAAAGGAATTTGTTGATACATGGCAAGAACGTAATCCAAATTTGTACTTGATTGGTGCTTATTATCATGCTGATGAGCAAGGAAAAGATCCTCATGTGCATATTGATTATGTTCCAATAGCTACAGGCTTAAAACGTGGTTTAAGTACGCAAAATGCATTAAAAAAAGCGTTAGGGCAAATGGGATTTGAGGGTAAAAAAGCAACGTTGACGGCTCAAATGCTTTGGGAACGTCGAGAAAACGACTATCTTGCTAAAATATGTCGAGAAAGAGGTATTAATGTCGAACGCCAACTAGAAAAACGTGAACATCTTGACACTGATATTTATAAGCAATCAAAAGAGAAATTGATTAAGCAAGAGCAATATGTGTCTAAACAAGTTGATGATTTGATGAAAGAAAATGTGCAAGAATTACAAGATTTGCGAAAAAATGAGCACGTAAAAACAATAAAAATACCGCTCATGGGTGAATATGTTGCTAAAAAAGATTATGATGAATTAGAACGAAAACACAGTAAATTGTATAAATTTGCTAGTAAATTAGTTGATACTGTAAAATCTTTAAAAATTGTTATTTTAGAATACGAGCAACATAATATAAATCTTAATGATTTATTGAATACGTTAAGAGAAATGCGCAAAATCAAGAAAATTGAAGAATTAAAGCAATCTAACAAAGAATTGTCTGAACAATTAGAACAATCACAAAAGAAAATAAGAAGTTTAACTAAATCGAATGAAAAGCTGAATAAAGATTTAAAAATTTATATTGGGTTAGGTAGAGAATATCAAAAGCTAAAAAAAGAACATGATGAATTATTAGAAAGCAGTGTATCAAAAGATGATTACGATACAATAATGATTGAAAATAAGGCGTTAGAGCAAATTAATAGTGAAAATCAATTATTGATTGCAAAAAAAGATAATAGACTTGAATTTTATTCAAAAAAATTAGTTGATTATATAAATAATGATTTAAGAAAGAATTTTAATGATGAAGAAAGACAAAGTATTGTCGAATTTTATAAAAATCAAAATCAAGATGATAATGCAATTGGTTTAACAATTGAATATATGAATGATATAAAAAAATTCGGATTACAAGAAGCAAAAAGAATAAATAAAGTAGTTGATTATACAAAAGAACGAGCACGTGCACAATATAGAAGTAGAGATAGAGATGAAGATGAGTGTGAGCGTTAGTGTTGTCAATTAGCATTTATATATCGCAAGTGTGAAGCGAGGTTCCTGGAAGCAGTACTCCAGGATCTCGCCACACGAGAATATGCTAAATGCGTCATTGACATAAACGAAGCGTTAAACTAGCAAACAAAAGACAAGCAACATTTTTTTGTGCTTGTCTTTTCGATTATTAATTAGTTTTTTTAATTGAATTTTTATGATTGTTTTCTAAAAGTAAACATACACGAATTTTCTAAAAAAAGTTTTCTACTGTGTAAACTGTGTAAACTGTGTAAAAATGTTTTTTTTTACTTTCAGAAAGCGAAATTTACTGTAACGTGCGCGCCACCCTTTGGGCTTGTGGTGGCGCCAACTCCA
>CAKUXU010000094.1 GCA_934700635.1 uncultured Eubacteriales bacterium
GAACTGACAATTCAATATCATCAATTTTATCTTCAAATTTTGAAAGTTGTTCGTCTTTGGAATCAATTTTTTTGCCTTCATCGATCTTCTTTTTGCATTTTTTAATTTTGGAATCAAATTCTTTTTTTATTTTTACAACATCACTTGCAGTATAGATTGTTCCAATGATCGGCACATTGATAGACGCACTAACATTTGGAGTAAAATAAGTCGAACTCAAAAATGTAGCACTGCACAATAATAAAGCAGCTATTTTATTTTTAGAATTTCTGCCCATATTATCTTCGGCAACACACTTACACTTAAACCCGTGAAATCTTGCTTATGTTGCCTTAAACCTCCTAAAATTTTATTTATTTAAAACTTATTGTTAAAGTTTCACAGATCGATCGTATCACAACGAAATTACTTTGTAAATAGTTAAATTAAAAAAGTCTAAAAAAATATATTATTTTTCAAATGTTTGTTTATAATAAATAAATTTCTAAAATATCAACTGTTCTTTACCATACTTCTTACCACTAAACTTTGATATTTTATAATTGAAGCAGTTATTATAATTATTTTGAATATCAAATAATATTAAAAATATTCCAAGTTATTATATTTTTAAATCAGCTTCAAATTAATACATTATTAACTTAAAATATTTTATTTTGAAGTATTTTAGAACAAAATATATAATTAATCATTTTATTTATTAATTTTTAAACATAACATATGTTCTATTTCCTAATTATACTGAGATATATAATTTCAATTCATCTAAAAAATAAAATTTCTGTTCAAAAGAGGTTTTGGATTATAAAATTAAAATTTATGAAATTCTTTTCATGTCATAACTTGTTTAATCTAAAAATAATTATTATAATAAGTTTTACTGGCTTTATAAAAGAACAGATAATTTAAAATTTTGGCGAGGTGTAAAATTTGGCAAAAGGTACATCAGTAAGAATGCAGAGAAGATCAATGATAGTTTTATTTATAATTGTATTTCTCGGCTTTCCGTTACTCATTTTCAGATTGATAAACTTGCAGATATTTCAAGGTGAATATCTTCAAAAAATGGCTTCTAACCAGCAACTCACAGATACTAAATTAAATTCCAAAAGAGGAAGTATATTCGACAGAAATATGGTTCCTCTTGCCCAAAGTGCAAGTGTTTGGACAGTTGCTTTAGAGCCTACAAATATAGACAGTGACGAAAAAAGAGAACTAATCTGCAGTGGCATGAGTGAAATACTCGGTATGGATAAAGAAAAATTACAGGAGCTTTCTAAAAAAAGATCATGCTATACCATTGCAAAAAGAAAAGTAGAAAGCGATGTAAAAGACAAAATAATTGAATTTAAAACAAAAAATAAAATTACTACAGGAATACGATTAATTGAAGATTATAAAAGATATTATCCGTTAAAGGATTTTGCAGCGCCGGTTTTAGGATTTACCGGAGCCGATAGTCAAGGGCTTGCAGGAATAGAAGCCTTTTACGAAAAAACTTTAAGAGGAGAACCAGGTAGAATCTTAACCGCTAAAAACGCAGTCGGAAAAGAAATGCCTTTTGAATATGAACAGCTTGTAAATCCAGTACCGGGTCATAGTGTAAAGCTTTGTATAGATCAGAATATTCAAAGGTTCATGGAAAAAGCTCTTGAAGACGGAATAAAAATGCATAAAGTCAAAAACAGAGCAACCGCTATTGCGATGGATGTAACAAACGGAGAGATTTTAGGTATGGCTGTTAAAGGAGATTTTGATCCAAATGAGCCGTTCAAAATAGCAGATCCTGAAAAGCAAGCTGCCATAGATGCTTTACCGGAAGAAGAAAAGGTAAAAGCAAAAAATGAAGCTCTTAGTCATCAATGGAGGAATAAAGCAGTCAGCGATACATACTATCCGGGATCTGTATTTAAAATGGTAGTGGCTTCTATGGGTCTTGAACTCGGAGTTGTAGATGATAATTCAACATTTAACTGTAACGGTGCAATAAAACCGTACGAAGGAGCAAAACCTATAAAGTGTCATAAACACAGCGGTCATGGAAGTCAAAATTTTGTGCAAGCACTTTGTCATTCATGCAATCCTGCATTTATAACTCTTGGCCAAAGAATCGGAACTGAAAACTTTTTTAATTTTTACAAATCTTTCGGATTTCACAGCAAAACAAATATAGATCTTCCAGGAGAATCCACCGATTTATTTTTCAGTGCAGACGGAAGTATGGCTTTAATTGACCTTTGTGTTGCATCCATAGGTCAAAATTTTGGAGTAACGCCTATCCAAATGATAACAGCAGCGGCAGCAATCGCAAACGGAGGAAATATAGTTCAACCTCATGTAGTTAAAGAAATACTTGATGAAAACGGAAACGTAATAAAAAAAATAGAGCCTGCAATAAAAAGAAGAGCCATTTCAGAATCAACTGCTAAAAAAGTCTCTTCAATGCTGTATGAAAATGCAACTCACGGAGCAGCCAAAAATGCTTATATACCCGGATATCGAGTAGCAGGAAAAACAGGAACGTCAGAAAAAATCGGTCTATCTGCTCCTGGAGAAAAAGACTATATTTCTTCTTTCTGCGGCTTCGCCCCTGCAGATAATCCCAAAATAGCAATGCTTGTATTTTTTGACACCCCTAAAGGAGACTACTATTACGGAAGCGCAGTAGCAGCACCTGCTTTCGGTGCCGCAATGAAAGATATTTTACCGTATATGGGAATTGAAAAGTCTTACTCTGAAGAAGAGCTGGAAAAAATCGATACTATTGTCCCCGATTTAGCAGGGAAAAATATCGGAGAAGCAAAAAACGCAGCAGCTTCACTTTCTTTGAATGCTATGGTTGTAGGAAATGGAGAAAAAGTTTTATCTCAAATTCCGGAAGCATCCAGCCACATACCAAAAGGAGGAACTATTATTTTTCATACCGATTCAAATCAGGAAGCAAATGTAAAAGTTCCTAAATTTATAGGACTTTCGATTTCAGATGCAACTAAAACTGCTTCAAGTGCAGGTCTAAATGTAAAATTAATAGGAACAGAAATAAATGATCCTGAAATAATCGTTTCTTCGCAAAGCATAGAAGAAGGGAAAGAAGTCTTGGCAGGAACAGTAATAGAGCTTAACTTCTCTCATAACGACACAAATACGGGCGATTAAAATTTTTCAAATAAACGATAAATAATAAAACGGAGGTAAACTATGAATAGTAATGGCATTTCGGCAACTATTGCCGCTACTCTTTCATTTGTAATAACTGCGATTTCAGGAAAGTATTTAATACCTTTTCTTCATAAATTGAAATATGGTCAAACAATTTTAGAAATAGGACCATCATGGCACAAAAATAAACAAGGAACACCTACCATAGGTGGTATTATGTTTATAATTGGAATAACAATTTCAACTTTTATTTGCATTCCTCTTTACTATAAAATTTCGGAAATCTGTGGCTTACATGTTTTTGAAACTCCTTTGATGATATCAAAAATTTTTGCAGGACTCGGAATGGCTATAGGTTACGGAGCAATCGGATTTATAGATGACTATTTGAAAGTAAAGAAAAAACAAAATCAAGGTTTAACTCCAAAGCAAAAGTTAATACTTCAATTTACAGTTGTTATATTTTATTTTATCTCAATTTACCTTGTTAATAATTCAATTGGAGGAGAAAGCTTAACAAAAATAAATTTGCCATTTTTAGGTTCTTTTGATATAGGTTTCTTTTACTGGATATTTTTTGCTGTAATAGTTGTCGGTATTGTAAATGCAGCAAATTTAACAGATGGAGTCGATGGTCTTTGTACTTC
>CAKUXU010000095.1 GCA_934700635.1 uncultured Eubacteriales bacterium
AATGATTAATTCTCTTTTGGTGCTTCCAGCAGCTGCTTCGAGAAATATTGCAAAAAATATGAAAATTTATCATTTATTATCGGTAATTTTTTCGTTTTTTTCGGGTATATCTGGGCTTTTAATATCATACTATATCGGTACGTCTGCAGGATCTACTATTGTTTTAATAGCAGCAGTTATATTTTTTATAACATATTTTATAAGCAGATGTAAAAATTTCAGATAAAAGGTAATGATTATGAATATTTTCAAACCCATTTTGGATTTTATAAAATACAGTGATAAAATTTTATGGTTAACAATAATTTGTATTTCCGTTTATAGTCTTTTACTTGTTAAAAGTATCTCGCGTGAGACTTTTAATTATTTTACAGTACAGTTTTTGTCGGTTACTATTGGTCTTTTAGGAGCTTCATTTCTAGAAATGCTTGACTACAAAGTTTTGTCAAGTTGGTGGAAGTGGATATCTTTAGTGGGTATAGCTTTAATTATGTGTACGCTTTTTATCGGAGTTAAAGTTGAAGGATCTATGGGGATAAATGCTAAAGCTTGGATAAGACTTCCCGGTGGAATTACTTTTCAGCCTTCTGAACTTGTTAAGATAGGATTCATAGTAACTTTTTCAAAACACCTTGCAGAAGTAAAAAAATCAAATGGATTTAAAAATTTTAAAAGCATTGTTTTAATAGTTTTACATGCACTTGTACCGGTTATTTTAACACATCTTCAAGGTGATGACGGTGCAGCTATAATATTTTTATGTATTGCTGTAACAATGACTTTTATGGCGGGTTTGCCAATTAAATATTTTGTTTTTTCTTTAGTATTATTTATTTTATCTTTGCCGATTATGTGGAATTTTGTTTTAGCTGATTATCAAAAGAAAAGAATACTTACACAAACTAATCCCGAAGCTGATCCTCTTAATATGGGTTACCAACAAATTCAAGGAAAGCTTTCTATAGGGTCGGGAGGTATTTTTGGATATGGACTTTTTAAAGGTCCGAGAGTTGCAAATGGAGTAGTTCCTGTTCAAGAAAGTGATTTTATTTTTTCTGCAGCGGGTGAAGAACTTGGATTTATTGGTTGTCTGATTATTTTAGTTTTGATTTTAGTTTTGGTATTTAGAATTGGATTTATTGCAAGAATTTGCGGTGATGATATAGGCTCTTTTATTTGTTTCGGGATGATGGGACTTATTATTTCTCAAACGATTTTTAATATAGGAATGTGTTTAAGTTTATTACCCGTCATGGGTGTTACTTTGCCGTTTTTTAGTGTAGGAGGCTCTTCTGCGGCATGTCTTTATTTGGGAATAGGCATAGTTGAAAGTGTTTATCTCAATCGTGAATGTACTAAAAAAATATCGGATATATCTTAATAATGAAGAAGGTATATATGAATACTCTTGTTTTATTTGGATCTCCTCATAAAAATGGTTATACAGAACTTTTACTCGATTATTTTTTAAGCTTTGCACCTAAAAGTAAAATTTATAAAATTGATTCATATGAGGCTAAAATATTTCCGTGCATAGGATGTGAAGGTTGTAAAGAAACAGGAATTTGTATTTTCAGAGATATGGATCAAATAAATTTTCTTATAAATTCAAGTGATGCTATTATAATTGCATTCCCAATTTATAATGCTTCTGTTCCATCACCTCTTAAGTCTATTTTAGATAGGTTTCAACCTTTTTATTTTTCAAGGAAGAAAAATATTATAAAAAATAAAAAAGTTATTATTTTAACGTCTCAAGGCTCAAACAATATAGATTACAGTGAGATAATTCTTGCACAAATAGGTCCTGCAATAAAAATTATAGGTGGTAGCTTTTACGGTATAATTTCTTTAAAAGGTACAGATGACGAAAATTTTGATATTGACAAATTTTATATAAAAAGCAAAAATAATATAAAAGACATGATTTCTAATTTATATAATATTAACTAGCACCTTTGTTGATTTAGGAGGTATTTATTTATGTTGGATTTATGTATGAGTTGTATGGGACCTTTAAAAAATGAAGAAGATATCTGTCCTCGGTGTGGTGAGAAAAGAAATTCTGAAAATGAAGAGCCATTTGTACAAAGAGGAAAAATTATAGGAGACAGATATATTATCGGAAAGGGAATAAAAGAAGATTTTGAAGGACTTGGTTATATAGGGTATGACTTTGTAAAAAAAAGCAAAGTTTATATAAGAGAATTTTTTCCTTCTGAACTTGCAAAAAGAGATGAAAGCGGAAATGTTATTCCAAGTAGCTATAAATATTTGGAAGAAAAATTTGAGCGATTCATGCAAGATTTTTTAAAATATTTTAGGAGTATAGCTCGTCTTAGAAATTTATCATCTCTTGCAGCTGTTTATGATATTTTAGAACAATGCGGTACCGCTTATATTATTATGCAGTGGGTTGATGGAGAAAGATTTGATAAGTATTTGAGTAAAAATGGTGGATGTCTGGATTGGAAATCGGCAAGAATTTTATTTATGCCTCTTCTTTCATCTCTTATTAAAATGGAATCAGCAGGAGTTAAACATTTAGGGATATCTCCTTGCAATATGATAGTAACTGACGAAAATAAAATTAAATTGGTGGGTTTTGCAACCCGAAATCTCCGAACAAATAATGAAATAATAAAAAGTGAATTATTTGAAGGGACTTCTGCTTTAGAACAGTACGATCCTACCGCTATAGTTTCGGAAAGTACGGATGTTTATGGTTTTACAGCATCACTTTTTTATGCTCTTACAGGTGAATATCCTCTGAGTGCACTTGAACGTAAAAAAAAGGACAGGCTTATGATGCCGTCGAATATAATGAAAAATTTGCCCGAAACAGTTGTTTCTGCTTTAGCAAATGCTCTTAGGGTTTACTCGAACAGTAGAACTATTTCTTTTGAATCCTTAAGAGTGGAGCTTTCGAACTCTCCTGTTTTACAAGTTAAAAATATTTACCAAGAAGATGACGAAAATTTCGATTTGCCGTCAGTTCGTGAAAATGGCAATTCAAATAAAAAACTTGCCATTATTTCCTGTATAGTATCCTTAACGGTTTTAATAATTTGCTTAGGAGTTTATTGGGTGTGGATAAAAGAAAAAAATGCTGAAAGCAAATCTACTAATGATGATATTTCTCCTAGCAGTTCATCAATTTTAAATCAAGAAGTAGAAAATTCTCAAGAAGAAACTAAAATAGACGTTCCTCAGCTTGTTGGTAAAAAAGCTGTTGATGTTCAAAATTTAAACTCTGATAATTCATATAGTATTGTTATTTTATCTGAGGAATTCCATAATTCCATACCAGAAGGATGTATAATTTCTCAAACTCCTGCTTATGGAGAAAAAATGTATGAAGGATCAGTTATAGCTGTTAATATAAGTAAGGGTCCTCAAAAAAGAGCTCTTCCGAGCATAACCGGAAAAACTCTTTCCGAAGCTTCCCTTATTTTAACCGATGCTAAATTTAAACCTACTCAAGTGCCTGTAAATAACAGTGATTTTAGTCAAGGGATTGTTATAGGATATCAAGATTATAAAGCAGGCGATTTAGTTGATTATGGATCCGAAATTTTTATATTGGTAAGTAGAGGGTAAAATTATTATAAATTTAGACTAGTATACAGTTGAAGTAATTTTGAAAAAGAGTTATTATACAAAAAGTAGATTATACTTTTTGGTATTGACAAACACCATATTTAGTGATAACCTGTTCAT
>CAKUXU010000096.1 GCA_934700635.1 uncultured Eubacteriales bacterium
CCAAGTTTTGACGTATTTCTTGTTGTAAATCAACATTTCCGTTTTTTCTTGAATTATGTTGGTAAATTACTTCTTCAACTGTATGATTAAGAATTATATCATACGAAAGCGGCATTACTTTATATTCATCATTTATAAGTGTCATTAAATATGGAAAAGGCTCATAAGATTCGGAATTTAAAAGCTTGAGCCAAACGTTTGAACCGCTCATAAGAGAAACCTGTCTTTCGGAAGTTATTCCTCCCATTAAAACGTTAACTCTTTTTTTAGAATTACTTTCAGGGAATGAAATATTTTGACGTTTAGCCGAGCTTTTCAAGATATACTCTAAAATGTCTTTATGAGTAAATCCTATTTTTGCACCTTGCTGGAATAAAAAGCTGTTTTGCTCCATACCCGAAATAGGATTAAAATCCGAGAAATAAATGTCTCCGCTATCAAGAAGCCATCCGTCTATTCTTAAAAAATCTTTTGCTCCTGCGATTTCAAATATATTCTCTGCTTCCTTCCTTATTTTTTGAATCACTTCATTAGTAAACCTCGGTGGATTATAATAATGAGTTTCATTAGTTGGAAGATATTTTCTTCTGGTAGTAAAAAACGAACTATTCAAGTTTTCTTTTTCATTTTCTTGAATGCTGTCTCTTGAAAGTAGATTTGAATTTCCTTTTACTTCGATTTCCGTCGGAATTAAAGCAACTGGTTTTCCTTCAAAATTTTGCAAAATAACAACAGTAAATTCTCTGCCTTTACAAAACTCTTCAATCAAAATTTCATCGTAATTTTTAAATTCTTCCTCTACTTTTTCTATACAATCAATATACCCACCGGCAGGAAGAACTCCAAAAGAAGATCCTCCTTTAACAGGCTTAATTACAACATTCTTTATTTGATATTTTCCGTAAAATAACTTGATTTTTTCATTTATATTTTCATCTTTCTTATTTAAGATAAGTTTTGGAATGGTTTTTAAATTATTTTTCTTAAGTATTTGATTTTCGGCATTAGCTTTGTTATACATCATGTCGCAAGCTTTAGATCCTGAAGCAACAAAAGGAATATTATTTTCTTCTAATATTTTTTGAATTTCACCGTCTTCTCCATAAGCTCCATGAATAACAGGCATTACCATATCTGCTTTCTTTAGTGAATCTATAAATTCTTTTTCCGAAAGCTTTTCACATTCATTTGCCAATTTAAAATCAAAATCGCTTGGAGTATTTGAATAAAGAAAAGTTTCATCCACAAAATATTTATTCAAGTAAAGGTCAACAAAAATGACTTTTATATTTATATCTTTTGATTTTCCAATATTATCATAAAAAGAACGAACTGAATTAAGAGATATACCTCTTTCAAGTGAAGGTCCACCACAAACTAAAATTAAATTAAACAAGATTAAACTCTCTCCCTTTTAATCGATTTTTTTAGTAAAAGCCAGTTAATTTACATATCGATTCACCTGCATAACTTCTTGAAAGTATTATTTTATACTTTCAATCCTTAATTATCTATATTGAAGCACATATAAAAATATTTTTCAAATTTTATATAAATAAATTCTGTTAAAAAAATTATTCTTTAATATTTATGCTTTGACTATTCCATAATTTTGGTATAATATATATATATATATATATCACAATATTTATATAAATTATACAATAAAGGAGTATGATATTTATGAATATCGAGCTTTTAGAATCAATAAAAAAAATAGGAGCCGATAAAGAGCTATTAAACAAACTAGAAAATTCTAATTGTTCACTCGAAGATATTTATTATCTTTGCAAAGAACATGGATTTACAGGCTCATATGATGTATTTGAAAAAGATTATGAAGAACTATTTACTTCTTCAATAAGTGAAATTCATGAAGACGAGCTTTCTTCTATTTCCGGCGGCAAAATGAATAAATTTTTTTCTAGATCAACTGCTGCTTTACTTTCGGCATTAACTTTGTCTACAGCCTCAATGCCTAGCTCAAGTGCAATAAATTTAACTCCAAAAAATCCTGTAAATAAATGCATTGATTATATTAAAAAAAATCCTATTAAATCTTTAGGAATCATTACTTTGGCTTCTGTTGCGTCCGGAGTCACTACATATGCTATAACAAGTGCTATAACAGACACCATAAAAGAAAATCGTTTAAATAAAGCAACCGAAGGAATGAATGTAACTTTGGTTGGAGATGATAACCTAGAAAAATTTATTAATGATTTAGGTACCGTGGCATGCCCATATCCTAAAGACGTTAAATCTCTTTCAGATCATTTTGTTAATATCTATACTGTTAATAGCCCACATGCCAATAAATATTTATTGAAATATATTTATAAAATTTACAACTTAGCTAATATCAACATGGAAACAATTGCAAAAGGCTTAGACCTTGCTGCCAATCATACTCTTTTAGATTGTCCTGCTAGACTAAATCCTGCTAAACTAATCCTTAGAAATTTTGCTGAAATTGTAAACTTTATTAAAACTACAAATCGTATACCAGACAGTATGCGTAAAGAAAAATTCAATATGGTTTTGAGTCAATTAGAAAAAGAAGATTTAAAACCATTAGAAAAATGTTTTATTAATACAAGTCTATTCGGATTTTTAGTTGAGAAAAGTGATAGTAATAAAAATATTTTTTCTGAAGCATATGAATTTGATATACGTAAAGAAGAAGACGAAAAAATTGATATAGAAAATATTTTAGAAAACTTTAAAAAAAGCGGTATCATTATAAATGAGCTGGATAAAAATGAAAAACCAGTTGCTAGCTACCCCCTTAGTGATTTAGACACATCCCATAGCAAACATGATGATTCATCTACTCGTTCTGTTTTTTTCTCTATTAAGAAGAAAAAATCTCCCCCACATGTAGGTACAAGATTTGATTTTCCAAAAGATAAAGGTTGGTCTGTATTCAACAACATAGCAGGGCATGATGCAATATATATTAATAAAGGTCTAGGACTAGTAGCCGGTACTGTTAGCAACAGAATGCAGTTATATACCGCCAAATACATTAAAGGAATAATTTGTAATTCTAATAAAAATAAAGAAATAATTAGTATTTTAAATGAAATGGACAAATAAAAACTGCTCTTTTTAGAGCAGTTTCTTTATTTACTGAATATTACATGCGGTTAAAATTCTATCAACATCGTTGAGCATGCTAAGTGATACAATAGAATAATATTTGAATCTTCCTTTGCATAAATCGCTAAATTCTTTAAAAAGCTTCAAAGCTTCATTTTTAAACTTCTCATCGTTTGTTTCTTCATATTGTTCAGCATCAAATTTTATTTCTTCGTAGTATTTATACATTTTAATATATTCCTGAGTATTTGGGAACTCACAATTTCCAATTTCACCGGCAGTTTCATCGTTTTTAATGCCATTTTTTACTCTTTTCCAGTTATTTTTATTAGTGCTGTCTATCATATAAATCACTCCTACTTTTAAAAAATTTATGCTAAAAGCATATATTAATTATACAGTATATTATTTTTTTGTCAAGTATTTTAATTTATTTCTTCATTCGCCAACGGATTAGATTCCATAGCTTTTTGAATTTGTTTATTTGCAAGATGAGTATATATTTCAGTTGTACCTAAATTTTCATGCCCTAAAATATCTTTAAGTATTCTTATGTCGACATTT
>CAKUXU010000097.1 GCA_934700635.1 uncultured Eubacteriales bacterium
TCCTAAGCTTGACATTCAGTTTAAAAATGTTCATGGTAAAGAAGATACTTTAGTAACTGTTCAAATAGATTTTCAGTTGGCTAAAAAATTCAATATGGAATATGTTGATAAGGATGGAACAAAGAAAATTCCTTATATTGTTCACAGGACTTCTTTAGGATGTTATGAACGTACACTTGCCTTATTAATAGAAAAATATGCAGGTGCTTTACCACTTTGGATTTCTCCGGAACAAATTAAAATCCTTCCTATAAGTGAAGAATTTCACGACTACGCTTACAAATTGAAAGAAGAAATAAGTAAGGTTGCAAAGAGGACTTCGGTTGATTCTAGAAACGAAAAAATAGGATATAAAATAAGAGAAGCACAGTTAAATAAAGTTCCTTATATGATTATTATTGGATCCAAAGAAGTTGAAACAGATATGATTTCGGTTAGAAGTCGTTCTGAAGGTGATTTAGGCTCAATGAAAGTTTCTGAATTTTTAGAAAGAATAAGGAAGGAAATAGACGAAAAAATTTAATATTTTGTCCCTAAGCATTGATTTGGGTTCTAGACTTTACGGCTAGAATCTAAATTTATATTTGTATTTATGAGAGTAGGTTAAATATTTTATGATATGTATTGCGATTGATGGTCCTGCTGGCTCAGGAAAAAGTACAGTTTCTAAACTTGTTGCGAATCGTTTAGGATTTGTAAGTATTGATACAGGTGCACTTTACAGAGCAGTTGCTTATTATTTTAAAATTCATGGAATTGATTATAATTCAGAAGAAGAAATAAAAAAGCAATTGGGTAATATAAGTTTGAATGTAGAAAATTCAATAGGTGAATTTAAAGTATTTTTAAATGGCGAAGATATTAATTCAAAAATTCGTTCTCAAGATATTACATATATTTCTTCAAGAATTTCTAAATTTAAATCTGTGCGTGACTTTTTGCTCAGTATGCAAAGGAATCTTGCTAAGAAAAACAATTGTGTTATGGATGGCAGAGATATAGGTACAGTTGTTATGCCTAATGCTTCTGTTAAAATATTTTTGACTGCTTCTTTGGAAGTTAGAGCTATGCGAAGATTTTATCAAATGAATAAATCAGTAAAGTATGAAAATGTGCTTGAAAATTTAAAAAAACGTGATTACGAGGATGTTCATAGAGAAAATTCTCCTTTATTGAGGGCACCGGATGCTTTTGTTTGTGATAACTCGGAGTATACACTTGAGGAAACTATAAATAAAATTTGTGAAATCATTAAAGAGAGCTTAAAAAATGAACAAATCACTTTATAAATTTTGTGTAAATTTAGTAAAACCATTTATAAATATTTTTTTTCCTTATGAAGTAAAAGGACGTGAAAATTTAAAAGGTGTTTCTGAAGGATATATTATTTGTTCTAATCACCTTTCTAATTTAGATCCAATTCTTTTGGCGGTTATTCATCCAAAACCAATAAATTTTATGGCTAAAGAAGAACTTTTTAAAAGTAAATTGATTGGTAAATTACTTAAAATGTTAGGTGTATTTCCTATTAAAAGAGGAAAGGGAGATATAAACGCAATAAATTATGCTCTTGAAATTCCAAAATCAGGAGGAATTTTAGGAATATTTTTGGAAGGAACAAGGTCTAAAACAGGAGAGTTTTTAAGACCTCGTTCAGGAGCAGCTTTAATTGCAGGAAAAGCAAATTCTAAAGTTTTGCCAGTCTGCATAACAGGAAGTTCTAAAGATAATAAAATACGTATTTTTAGAAAAACTTTAATTTCATACGGAATACCTATAGATCAAGAAGAAATAAAAATTGAAAGTCGTTTAGAGTTAAAAGACTCTACAAATCTAATAATGGAGAATATTAAAAAACTAAGGGGAATATAAAATTGGATATTAATGTTGCAAAAAATGCTGGTTTTTGTTTTGGCGTTAAACGTGCTATAGAGACTATTGAAAATTTAGTAGACAAAGGATTTAAAGTATGTACTTTGGGAGATATAATAAATAATTCTCAGGTGGTTGATAAGTTAAAAAGCCGAGGAGTTAGAGTTATTTCTTCTCTGAAAGATTTAAAACCAAATGAAATATTGGTCATAAGGTCTCATGGAGTAACGAAAGACATTACAGAGAATATAAAGTCATTGAAAATTAAGTGTGTTGATGCAACTTGTCCATTTGTAAAAAAAATACATAATGTAGTTGAAAAAAATTCAGAAAATAAAAAATTTTTACTTATTGCAGGAAAAGCTTCTCACCCGGAAGTCGTAGGAATACGTAGCTACTTCTCGGGAAGGAGCTATATTTTTTCTGATTTAGAAGATTTAAAAAAAATCTTAAAACAAGATGATTTTCATGAAAATGGCTTTATAGTATCTCAAACTACATTTTCATCAAAAAAATGGGAAAGTTGCATAAATTTTATAAAAAAACACTTTACAAACATAGCAATATATGATACTATCTGCAATGTAACTAGTTTACGACAAAAAGAATCAGAAAAATTATCGAAAATGTCTGATTTAATCATAATTGTCGGTGGTTACATGAGTTCAAATACTAATAAACTAAAAGAAATTTGTTCGCAAAATACAAATGTTATTCATGTTGAAAATGAAAAATATTTGTCAACTTATAATTTTAAAAACTTCAATAGGATTTCAATCACCGCTGGTGCTTCTACTCCTGTTGAAACTATATTTAAAGTTAAAAATGAAATGATACGTTTATTAGATATGAATTCAGCTTATTAAATAGGCTTAAAATTAAAAATTATTTTTATAGGAGGAATAGAAAATGAACGAAAACAAAAAAGAATTAAACAAAAATGAAGTAGAAAAAGTTTCGGGTGGAACAAATAACATTACAATTAGGAAAAAAATTAGGGGTAGGGGCCATTGGAGGAACCCGGACCCAAGAATGACGCTAGCATATGGTGGCCCGAGACCAGGAGGAAAGGTTAGTGAAATTCTAGAAAAAATTGAAAAAAAACAAAATGAAGCTATAGAAAAACATAAAAAAGAATTAAATGAAAATGAAATTGAAAAGGTTTCTGGAGGATTGAAGCTTCCTATGGTCAGATATGGTGAAAAGATAATAGATGCTCAACGGAAAGTCTTAGATAGTACTATTATATCATATGGTGGTCCGAGATGTTTTGACAAGAGAATGGAAATAAATATAAAAAAAGATGAAGAAGAACCTGAAAATTAAGCTGAAACAGTAGAATTAGACTTTTAAGAGAATAAAAAATAAGCATAATAGTTTATCAATTAAGAAATCCTATAAATAAAGAGGAGGGAATTTTATGAAAGAAAATAAAATGTTAAGTAATAACGAGACGAAAAAAGTTTCTGGTGGTGTAGGAGAAAATAATTTTCACAAGATGCATTATGGAAAACTTTCGAGTTTCATCAAAAAAATGAAGGACAAAAATAAAAGAATAAAAAGTAGGTTTATAAATAATAGTATTAAACCTTTGAATATGAATGAAGTTGAAAAGATTTCCGGTGGTGTAAATCATGAGAGTAAGTCCGAAATTTTTGAAAGATTGAGAAATCCTTTTGTAAATATTTCTGCTCCTACAAAAATTTGCGGAAAACCCATTCCGGATGAAGAACAAAATTAAAGTAAATTATTCTATATTCTATAGTTATATGTGAGGC
>CAKUXU010000098.1 GCA_934700635.1 uncultured Eubacteriales bacterium
GCATATAATCTTGCACGCGTAAAACTTGATATGAGCGCGGATAGTGATTTTGAGTGGGATATTGATATTAAGAAATCACAGGCAACATTGCCGGTTGTAATAGAGGAACAAATTACTCAGATAGCGTACCTCGCGATTGAAAAATCAGTGGCTGTTTACAATTCTAGAGGTGTATATAACAGGAAAAATACGGCTAATAATACTAGTTTAAAATATGTTTGGGAACAAAAGATAAAGATCTACCAACTTTACGGGTAGATCTTTAATTTTACGTAGAATACTACTTGATTTTTTACTCAACTGTTACTGATTTTGCAAGATTTTTAGGTTTATCTATATCGCATCCCCTTAATTTTGCCACGTGGTATGAAAAGAGTTGAAGCGGCACAATTGTAAGTGATGAAAGTAAAATTGAAATTTCATCAGGTACTGAAATTATATCATCTGAAACTTCAGAAAGCTTTGATTTACTTGAATCTGTTGATATTGAAAGAATTTTTGCTCCTCTTGATTTTACCTCTCTTATATTGCTTATCATTTTATCCTGCAAATTTTCTTGAGATGAAACCGCTATAACTAAAGTTTTATCATCTACAAGAGAAATTGTACCATGTTTTAGTTCTCCGGCTGCATATGCTTCTGAATGAATATAAGATATTTCTTTTAGTTTAAGAGATCCTTCCATACATACAGCATAGTCTAAATTTCTACCTATAAAAAAGATATTTTCATAACCAAAGTATTTTTTTGCTAAAGAAGCAATTTCTTCGTTCTTATTTAAAATCACCGATATTTTACCTGGTATTTCTTTTACACTTTTAATAATTTCTTGGCAGCGTTCATCGCTTATCTTGCCAAGAGTTTTTCCAATATAAAGAGCTAATAAATATAAAACTACCAGTTGGCAACTATATGCTTTTGTTGTTGCAACAGCTATTTCAGGTCCTGCACAAGTGTAAATAACATCGTCCGATTCACTCGCAATAGTACTTCCAACTACATTCACAACCGATAAAACCCTTGCACCGTGAGATTTTGCTTCTCTAAGAGCTGCTAGACTGTCTGCAGTTTCACCGGATTGACTTATGATTATAACCAAAGTATTTTCATCTATTATAGGATTACGATATCTAAATTCTGAAGCTATATCAACTTCAATTGGTTTTCTTAAAATATTTTCCATGAAATATTTGGCCACACATCCAACATGGTAAGCAGATCCGCATGCAACTATAAATATTTTGTTTAATTTATTTAGATAATCCGAAGAAAAATTTACATTAAGATTTAAATCAAGATCATTTAAACGCGGAGATAGGGTGTCATTTATGACTTTTGGCTGCTCCATAATTTCTTTTATCATAAAATGTTCGTAACCATTTTTTTCAGCACAATCTATGTCCCAGTCCACTACTGTTATTTCTTTTTCTTTTTTATTCATATTAAAATCGTATACATCAAAATTATTTGCAGTTATTATTGCAATTTGATTGTCTGCCAACCTGCAAATTTTACGAGTTCTTGAAAGTACAGCAGTAGCATCAGAAGCTATGTAATTTTCATCTTCACCTACACCTATTATTAATGGGCTGGCTTTTTTTATAGCAATTAGTGTTTCGGGCATATCTTTGCAAATTATACCAAAGGAAAAAGACCCTTTTATGATTTCTACAAACTTTTTAAGTGTCGAAAAAATATCTCCTTCGTATAAACTGCTTAAAAGTTGAACTGCTACTTCGGTGTCTGTTTCGGAAATAAATTTAAATCCTTTTTCTAAAAGATTCTCTTTTATTTCCATATAATTTTCTATTATTCCATTATGTACAAGTGAAAATTTTCCGCATGAAGAAATATGAGGGTGAGCATTTATATCGGAAGGTACCCCGTGTGTTGCCCATCTCGTATGACCTATTCCCAAACTGGAACAAAAATCAGGAGATTTTTCTATTACTTTTTCTATTTCTTTTAATCTTCCTTGTTTTTTTATAATTTTTATTTCTTCTTTTGTATTTATTGCTATACCTGAAGAGTCATATCCTCTGTACTCAAGTTTTTCAAGTCCTTGCAATAAAAACGGTACGGCATTTTGTTTGCCTATATATCCTACTATTCCGCACATGATAGTTCCTCCTAAAATTTAAAAGAATTTTTAAAATTCGCAAGGTTTATTATATTGATTTAAACTGCGTTTTTCAAGTAATATTATATTTTTATGTTTTTAATTTTATTTAAATGTAGTTGATTTTGTCAGAAAAAGACTCCGAAGTAATAAATTTTACATTTTTAAATTTTTCTGAAAGCATTATCTTTAGTGGATTTATTATAACATTTTCTGTTTTAAAATGTCCTGCGTCAAATACAGTTATCCCTAAATGATTTGCAAGAAGAATTTCACTGTGTTTGATTTCTCCTGTTACAAATGCATCTACACCTTTTTTATATGCTTCTGCTACAAGACTTCCTCCGCTCCCGGAGCATACACCTACTTTTTTTATTTTTGTTTTTATATTTGTATACCTAACACCTTTGCAGTTAAGCTTTTCTTTAACGAAAATTGCAAATTCATTTAAATCCATCTCTTTTTTTAACTCTCCTACAAAACCCAGTGGACTTTCTTTTTCCATACAAAGAGGAGATAAATTTGAGATACCTAAAGAAGAAGCTAAATGAAAATTTACCCCACATTTAGCCATGTCAAGATTAGTATGAGCACAAATAGCATTTATTTCGTTTTTTATCATTTTAGAAGTTACACTTCTGAAACTTATATTTTTTATCGGCCTAAATATTATGGGATGATGACTTATTATTAAATTTGCTCCCAAATTGTAGGCTTCATCACATACTTCTGGAATTATATCAAGTGAAATAACAGCCGATTTTACTTCATAGTCTGGGTCAACGATAAGAATTCCACAATTGTCAAAATCCATAGCGGATTTAAATGGTGCAATAGAGTCTAAAAAATCGTAAATATCTTTGACTGTTGTCATATATAAATTCTCCTTTAGGTGTATAAATTTTCTATTTCTTTTATTAGATTTTGGTACTTTTCTGCATCTTGGGTTAAACCCTTTATAATTGCTCCTTTTTTGCGATTTTCTATATCTCTAAGTTGTTTTTCTATATAAATTTTACTTTCTTCTGATTCTTTATTTAAAAAACCTATATATTCTTGAATGGGGGAGAGACTGTAAGATTTAGAATTATAAATCGTCTTTATAACTGTATAAACTTTTCCCATGCAAATAACCGCTTCTTCTTTTTCTGTTTCATAACCTTTAGAGGCTAAATATATTCTTAAATCTCTTTCTTTATTCATTGGTTGTAAAATATATTTTTTATTTATTTTATTTTTCCAGGTGCAATTTTCGAGTATATCAATAATCAGATTTCCACCCATTCCAGCTATTATAATTTCATCGGCGTCATTTTCGTTTATTTTTTGTAGTCCATTTGACAAGCACGTCAAGATTTTTTTTTCAAGATTATATTTTTTTATATTTGAAATAGCATTTTCAAGCGGACCTACTCTAACATCGCATG
>CAKUXU010000099.1 GCA_934700635.1 uncultured Eubacteriales bacterium
ATATAAGACTTCATAAAATAAATTATTATTGCATAAATAAGCATTTTTTTCTTTGCATGTTGCATTAAATTTGATTAAACACATTACAACTGCGGTAAATTTATCTAATATTTTTGTTTCATCTTCAGTTACCACTTTAGCGTAATAATATTTACATATTATTTCTGCTTTTGAGCTTCCTTTCGAATAACTATATATCGGAATTAGAGGTAGCGTTATAAGATTTCTTACTAAAGAAACTACAATATTTACCTTATCCCTTTTATTTGCTTTCTTTTTACTTTTAGGAAGGATAATCTCACATAAAAAATCATAAAGTTCATTATCGCTGTAAATTTTTTTATACAATTGTTTTGACAAATTATCATCGATATACGCCGCTCTATCAATATCATACTTCTGCAATGGTGTAATTCCAGAATTATATCGTCTAAAAATTTCCTTTTTTATTTTTTCCTCTTTTTCTTCATCCAATTTTGGCTCATCAACTACATTAAATTGTAAGATACGAATCCTTGTATCTTCAAATAATTCTCTGGTACTCTCATCTAATTGGCTATATTTCTTTCCTTCAAGAACTTTTAAACTATGTAATCCTTTACCTTTTAAAACAAGTTTATCTTCTAAAAACCGTTTTATAGTTTCATATCTTTGTCTTCCGTCTATAACCTCATTTTTATCTTTAGTTTGAAATAGAACCAACGGTGGAATCTCTGTCCCCAATAAAATACTTTCAATGAAATATGTAGCTTTTTCTTCATCCCATACATAATTTCTTTGAAAATACGGTTTATAGTTTATTTTTCCTGAATACCTTTGATTTAAAAAAATCGACGAAACCTTTTTAACAATATTTTCAATTTTCAACTTTTCCTTAAAAATATCTGTGATATCAGAATAATCCAACTGTATCTTTGACATTGTAAATCTCTCCTGTAATTTAAGTATTTATTTTATCTGTACCCTTTCCTTTAACTTCTTACTTGAAAATTCATCAATAGAATTTGAAATAATTGCTCCTTGAAAAAAGAATTCATTATTATAACTTTGTCTCATTTTTACCAGTCCGTCTAATGCAAAGCGAAAAACATACTGCCAAGACTTATCTCTAAAAGAAAATATAATTTGGTGAAGACCTGGAAGCCATTCATAAATGTATCTACACTCGTCATATATCGTCACATCTGTAAACATAAGATTAGATTTCGCTACATATTGATATCGTGCATTATGTAAAACATTATTATGTAACGGGTAGGACAGTTGATTAAGTATAATGTCAAAGAACAAATTACTATGTGGTTTGTCCAAGAATTGATATACATTTCCTTTTGTTTCAAAAAAATCCTTTATTTTCTCAACATCATCTTTTAATTCAATTTTTCCATTTCTTAATAAGATAATTATTTTTAGACCTTTTATCAAATCGTTAAATTCACCTATTTCTTTTAGAAAACATTGACTTTTTTCTACTAAAATTCTTTTCTTCAACAGATAATTTACTGTAAAAAAATATCTTGCTAAGGAGTTTCCTTTTGATAAATCGATATATTGTTCATCATTTTTACTGTCTATTGTTGATAAATTTAATAATATTTGATTTAAATATGGATTTCGTGCAATTCTTTCTAAAGGAACTATAACTGCTGGAATATCACGTAAAACTGCTGATATATATTCTCCGTAATAGTAACTAAAATTTTTTCTCACTGTTATTAAAAATTGATTATATTTTTCATTTATAATTCCACATTCATTTATTTTAAAATCTTCAGACGGATATTCCTTAAAAAACAAATATTGCGATACTAATTCATAATAATCATTGATCGTGTTTTTCGTAATATCAGGCATAGCAAAATTTGTTATAATTACTCCTGGTGAATTCAATCGGTGATTCCAACATAATGTAAAAACACATCTTAATGAATGTTGAACAGATGGTACGCTTCCGCATGCATCTATATATACAATATCAAATTTTTTAGGTGTCTGCTGAAAGAAAGTTTCAATATTTTGTTTTAAAATTCTAGGCTGAGGATATTCTCCTTGCTCAAAATCAGCTAGTGCCTGCTTATACGCTTGAGTATCCGATTCAAAAGCCCATATATTTTGAGGTAATATTCCCAAATTATTTAATTCCTTAAAATCATTACTTGGCTCCGGACCGCTCAAATAACAAACCCTCAGTTCTTCTGGTCTTTTTGTACCTATTAATGAATCATGTAACTTTTCCCAATTCGTTATATAAGAAATATTGATTTTCGCAGCCTCCTCTCTATTTTGGCTAATATCTTCTGATAAAGTATAATAATCATATATTTTGCGCACATAATTTCTCTCGACGCAACATGACTGTTCTCTTTTCGTTGTTAAACTTTCTACTGCTTTATAAATTGCTGTGTGCCTTACATTTTGTTTTGTATATTGATTATATTTGTAGTTTTCTTTCGTACTAATCCACTCCTCATTTATATATTAAAAATATCTGGCATCAAATTGGGGCATATTTTTAACATATGGAACATTTCTTGTCATTTTTCACCGTAAACGGTAGCGTCCAAGTGTCTTAACAATATTAGCCTACTTTCATAGCCTTGCTATTTATTATCTGTTTTCTTTGTCTTTTGATCATTTCTAGTAATACTTCAAATTTTAACCAAGTTAAGTAGGTCCCTTACTTCAATTGCGGAAAGCAATAAGCAATGGGTGTAGAATTGCTTGTATCAGGAGTGGTACAAGCCACTCCTGATAAGCTGCGAAGCAGCTACTCGGTTATGAGCAAGCTTCAATGCTTATTCCTACTCTGGAATTCACTTTTTTAAAGTAGAAAAATCCTCAATTATCGACAACTGAATTTCTGTCGAAGAACTCCAACTAACTTTTACCACGGTTCCCTCCACTGCTCCAATGTCAGTAAACCAAGAACCCAGCTCTTTTAAATCCCCCTCAAATGAAAACTGTTTAGCATAAATATCTCCTTTACCGCTGCATCCTTGTGCTTTTAAATATCCATGCACCAGGCCATCTGCGGATGTGCAGTAAAATATATTTTTTCCTAACTCATCTTTCCCATTTGTAGCATTACTATTGACTATATCAAATTGTCGAGCTACCCTTCTAGGAATCGGAATATATCCCTCTCCCGGAATTTCTTCTCGTGTCCCCGTATATCGATGTGTTCCCCAGTCCAGATGAGATTTTTTTAATGTTATTGTATAATAATCTCCAGCTTTTGCCATATAAGCACCACCTTTCAAAAAATTTCTTCTATAAATCAAATTCTTTTCTAAGCAGTTCCACAAGAAACTGCGCGCTATCTTTATCAAATTGAATTGACTGGCTTATTTTTTCCGGCATTTCACGTCCACTTTTACCATATGTATCAATCTGAAAATATTTTTGTCCATCCGCCTCAAATGCCGTATATGTAGTATAAACCTTAGTGTGTATCGTATTTCTATCTTTGTCAATACGCTTTATCGTTTCCAAATCTATCCGTGCCATTTTTC
>CAKUXU010000100.1 GCA_934700635.1 uncultured Eubacteriales bacterium
AGAAATATTCATTTTTATTTTGTTGAGATTTGTTTTTTAAGTATTTAAAATTGTAATTGTAAAGAAAAATTTCAAAAGGGAGTTGTTTCAAATGAATAAAGAAAAAATTCATACATTAATTCAAGAAAGTTTAGGTGGAAGAGTATTAGAATATAATTTATATGAAGATAATAGAAATTATGGAATTGAATTGACTTTAAGCTCAGATTCTTTAAATGAAAAAGTAAAAATGGATAATATTTCTAATGATAAAGAAATGGTAGTTGAATTAATTGATTACCTTTATGAAAATGCTGTAGATACTATTCATGCTAAAGATGTAATTGAAGATTATATTAGTTCTTTATAAACCGAATGTGGGAGCTTTCTTCTAGAAATATGTACTCCTCAAATTTTTTGGAACATATTTTATTAAATTTGCTAAAAGGTCCAATTTGATCTAAAAAAGCACTGTATTTATCTTCTAAATTAACTGTATAAGAAAAAATTCTTCTTACATATGTATAAGCAAGTCTGCGGACTTCTTGGGTATTTTCAGTATTTTCGAATATAGGAATAAGAAAATTAATGCATATGTTTATGATTAAATTCCAACAGGCTTTTAAAGTTTTGAAATTGTTTTTAGATGAAATTATACAAGTTAGATTTTTGTTTTTATCTTCACTAAGATTTAATTCATCTATTTCGGTACCTATGTAGTCACTATCTCTATTGCTTAATCTTTTTCCAAGATTAAAAGATATAAATCCTAAAAGTATATGTCCTGGGTCTTCTTTTTTCAGTTTTTTCTTAACTGCGGTATTACCTGAAAAAGTTTTTTGATATAAATTATTTTTAATTTCGTATATTAGCTTTTTATAAATATAGAATAATTGTGAAGGGAATTCCCTGTCATAGCCTTTTTTCAAAAGTATCATTTTTTCTATGAAATTTAATATAGGATGATTTTCATTAATTAAATATGCTTTTGATGAAATTGAAACTTGTAGCGACGTAGCTAAGAGTAATATGAATGAAATTAATTTTTTTATTATTTTATTATTTTTAAAAATTTTCATGTTTTAAATGCCCTCTTTCAAATATTTGTATATATTATATAAAATGGTATAATTATTGTCAATACTATTTATTTATTTTTACATATATTAGGAAAATAAAGATTTGTATTTTTTATCTAAACTTCTAAGCTGTAATGCTTGTGCAATGTGATAATACGTTATTTTATCACTATTGTCCATGTCTGCAATAGTTCTTGCTATTTTTAAAACTTTTGAGCTTCCTCTGGCAGATAATCCCATACGATCAAAAGCATCTTTAATAAATTGTTCTGCTTCAGGCTCCATAATACAAACCTTTCGAAGTATATTAGAAGGAATTTCAGAGTTTGAAAAAACATGATATTCTTTGTATCTATTTATCTGAATTTCCCTAGCTTTGTTTACTCTTAAAAGTATTTGAGAAGATGTTTCTCCAATGTCGCTTGAATTGTATTCTTCAAACGTTATTGGAGGAACTTCTATATGTATATCGATTCTATCAAGTATTGGCCCTGAAATTTTCGAAACGTATTTCTTGATTTTACGCTCAGTACAATAACATTTTCTAGTTGGATGTCCATAAAATCCGCATGGGCATGGATTCATTGCTGCAACCAACATAAAAGTACAGGGAAAACTTATAGTATAGTTTGCTCTTGAAATGTTTACATAACCGTCTTCAAGCGGTTGACGAAGCATTTCAATTGCTGCTTTCGAAAATTCGGGAAATTCATCCAAAAAAAGAATACCTCCATGAGCAAGAGAAATTTCTCCGGGCTTTGGATAAACGCCCCCGCCTATTAATCCAGCTGTTGAAATATTATAATGCGGTGCTCTGAAAGGTCTTTCTGTTATTAAAGGATTTTCGGAATTTAAAAGTCCAGAAATAGAATGAATTGCGGTTGATTCAAGCATTTCTTCAAAAGTCAGTTCGGGAAGAATTGAGATTAAATGCTTGGCCATCATGCTTTTTCCAGAGCCTGGAGGCCCTACCATGAGGACATTGTGACCTCCTGCAGCTGCTATTTCAAGTGCCCATTTTGCTTTATATTGACCTTTAATTTCTGAAAAGTCTAAAAGAGGATTACTAGATTTTTTTGAAATCTTCACAGGGCCGTGAGGTTTTAATTCATTTTCTCCGAGTAAATGACTTAAAACCTCATTTACGTTTTTTACTGCATAAATATTTATTCCGTTTATTATACTTGCCTCGGCGGCGTTGACATATGGTATAAAAATATTTTTAAATCCTAATTTTTTAGCTTTTTCAGTCATGGAAATAATTCCGCTTACTTTGCATACTTCACCTGATAAAGAAAGTTCTCCTATGAATATACTGTCATCTAAATTATTTTGAATTTGTCCGCTTGCTTTCAGTATCGAAATTAATATCGGGAGATCATATAAAGAGCCTATTTTTTTTATGTCTGCTGGTGCTAAATTAATGGTTATTCTTGCAAGTGGAAATTCAAAACCGCTATTATTTATCGCCGAACGAACTCTGTTTTTAGACTCTTTAACAGAAGTGTCTGGTAAACCGACAATGTCGCACATAGGCATACCTTTAGAAATGTCACATTCTATATTGACTTTAAATCCATTTATGCCGGATAGTCCCATGCTGTGAACTTTTGAAACCATAATTTCCTCCATATTTTAAATTTATTTAATTATATTATAACTCAAAAATAAAATATGTTCAAGGAAAATTTTTACATTTTAGCTACCGTAATCTTCTAAAAGTGCACTAAGTTCTTCTTCTGAAGAAGCATTAATTCCTTCTTTAAGCATGTCTCTGTCAGCTTGAGGTAGTTCTTTAACCGAAATAGAAGTAGTTTTTATTGGAAGATTTGATCCTTCTTTAAATACAGCAATATTGCCTTCATATTCCTTTAATCTATAATTTTGTTTGACCTCTTTAGTTTCTAATTTGCACTCTTTTTTTATAGGTGGTTCAACAATTTGTTTTAATTTAGAATCTTCAACTGTTTTAATATTGGAAGAAGGTTCAGATGCTTTAGGAAAATTAAATTCTGCATAATATGCTGTTCCAACACAAAAGATTAGAAAAAAAGCTACGCAAACCATAAATTTTTTCATAAAATTACTTCCTTTAAAGCTATTTTTTGTTTTAATTCAATTGTTTGCATATTTTTTAAATTTATTCGAGTTTTAGCAAGCTTTGTAGTAATTGATTGTTTTATTTTTTTTTGATACAATCTACATGTAAAAATTATATATCTCGAAGGGAAAAAATCAGATGCGTGTGAAACTACTTTTTAATACTCCTAACCCTGAAAAATTGGTAGCAGCTGCTGCAAAGCTTTGTTATTCTTCATCAAATATAGATAACATATTAGTAATAACAAAAACTATTCCTACTCCATCTATTAAAGAAGTTGAAAAGTATCTTGAATTATGGGATACACTTAAAAATG
>CAKUXU010000101.1 GCA_934700635.1 uncultured Eubacteriales bacterium
GATTGGCTACTTGAAATTTCTAAATTTTCGCAAAATATTTTAAGATTTTCAGGTGCGGTTATGTCAATTAATAACTTATACAAAGCAGCAGAAATTTCTTTACCCGAAGCCTTATATATTCTCTTTCTAAATTTTTCTATAGGACCTAAAAAACGTTCACGCAAAGAGTTAACTTTTTGAAGATATTCTATATCTTCCGGTTCAAATTCTTTATAGTACCCCTTTGGATGAGCTTCAAAATCTTTCATCCACATTTCTGATTTTATATTCCACATTAAAACATAATTTTCTAAAATGGATACCTCTTCAGATGTAAACCCTGCCAAACCAGTTTTGAGATATCTTAAAACGTCATCTAGATTAAAATTATTATGTAATATATCGAAAGATGCTATCATAAGAATAATTAAATTTTTATTAAAGAGTTTTTCGGGAACATCCATAAAATATGGTATGTTATATCTTTTTAAAGAACTTTTTAAAGAATTTTCATATAGATTCATATCTCGTGTAAGAATAACAAAATCTTTATATCTATAGTTTTTTTCACAAATCAATTTTTGAATACTTCCAGCAACGTATTCACATTCGTCATTAAGGTCAAAAGCATTATAAATTGAAATATTTTCAGGAGACTCTAAAAATTGAATTTTACTCGGTTTAAATATATTTTCTTCAAGAAATTTAAGATCTTCATTTTTTGTATTTTCTCCATTAATTTCTATTTCATTAACATCACAAGGGATTTCAGAAGCTATTTTTTTTATTTTAGAAATAGTTTTTTGAACAGGCAAAAAAAGGCTATACTCTGGGAATTCGTTAGCCGAAGTGTCTATGCAAAAAGACATATAAACATCTTCGGCTTGAACTGTGATCTCCTTTATAATTGAAAATTGTTGAGCGGTAAAATTACTAAAGCCATCGAAGAAAAAAGTGTAATTTTCAAATACATGACTAGAAGATATCATATCTTCGAGAACATTAAGATTATCCATAAGGTCGCTAAAATCTTCATTTATTATTTCTTCGTAAGCTTCATAAATTGAAATTATTTCTTTTATTTTTTGCTTAAGTATGCCTTCTTTGCAATTATCATATATTCTTTTAAGAGACTCTTTATTTATTTTATTTGCTTTAAATTCATGAATAGTTTCCAAAATAAGCTCAGCAAGATTAATATCTGCATAGCTTTTTTTATACATCTCAAGACTGGATTTTGATTTTTCTATTGCTTGACTAACCATTATTATTTGCGAAACATCACTTTTTACATTAGGCTTTGGAATTTTCAAAATACCGGAAACAAAATCAACCATTCTTGAAAAACTAAGAACTTTTATTTTGCTGAAATCTTTATTACCCAAAAAATCCAGCATAAATTTCTCTTTTTCAAAAGACATTTGTTCCGGAACAACTATTATTATTTTATTACCATTTTTAACTTTTTCGAGTACAATTTCATTTATTTTACCCGATTTATCTGAATTTGCTCTTCCTAAAATAAAATTTACCATATAAATCACTTCCATAATATTTGAAGCAATTATACCATTAAAAATAAATTTTTAAAATTATATGTTGACAACTAAAATGGAATAGTGTATCATATAGATGTACCCGAGTTAGAATAAAATATTTCGAGGTGTAGCTCAGTTTGGTAGAGTGCTTGGTTTGGGACCAAGATGCCGCAGGTTCGAGTCCTGTCACCTCGACCATATCAAGTGTTCATAACAGTTTTAAGTTGTGAATGCTTATTTTTTATGATTTTTCTGAGTAGATATAATACCTACTCTTTTTTAATTATGCCATATTTTGTAGTTTAGTCATGTCGTTTTATTCGACTGCAACACCTTTTCTGGCATCAGCAACAATATTTGATCCACAAGAAACTTCCTGAATATCTAAATAAGGTGGCAATAGATAACTATTCTCTGCGTTCGATTTCTTCCCGTACCCTTTATTTCAAATACATCAATATAGTCAATGAGTTCTCTGAACAAAGATGTCGTCATCCAGTCCATTAGCATAAATTTACGAATTGCCAAAGTAAATCTTTCGCGTTCCTGTTCACGCTTTTAACATTGGTTATAATTCCCTTTGCTTTGCAAAATTCGGCAATTTAGTCTTTACTATTTATTATTCTCCAACGTGTTTTTTCCAGTTCACTGTATTTATCCATAAGACACATAAGCTTGTATGCATTATGCCCTGAAGATAACACATCAAAATTGCTAATAGCTTTATCTATTTGTAAATCTTTTATTGTACCCCTATCTATCCATTGGTATATACAATCTAAAACTGAGACAAAAAAGCAAGTTAAATCAGCTAATTGCCTTATTTTATTCTCTTCTCCGTAAAAAATTTCAAATTTTCTTTCTTGAATTTTTGAATTCAATTCTTTTTCGCCACAAGTCAAAAGCATCCTCAAAAGACCTTCATAACCTTTAAAGCACAATACGAACAGTTCTTTAGGGGATTTGCTAAAAACACCTGTATACTTCTCTTTGAGAGCAACATCAAAGTGATCCAAAACGTCTTTGGAAAAATAATTGTCCAGCTTATTTTCATTAACTACCTTATGAAGTAAATTAA
This sequence comes from uncultured Eubacteriales bacterium, assembly GCA_934700635.1. Taxonomy (GTDB): domain Bacteria; phylum Bacillota; class Clostridia; order Oscillospirales; family Acutalibacteraceae; genus UMGS1491. The sequence continues at coordinate 2,596 of CAKUXU010000101.1, forward strand.
CTCTTCCATTGAGCGAAGGTTCAAAGTGTCCGAAAATCGGTAATAAAGTTCTGAGTATATTTAGAAAAGATGAATTTAAAAAGTAGCAAAACCATCTATAATTGATATCTGATGTATCATCAAAATTAAAAAACCAATTTCTGGATTCCAAAACTAATATCTTTAAAGCTTTAACAATTTCAATATTTTGAATTTTAATATTGTAATTATTAATATCAACTTGTTTTATAAGTTCCAAAAGATTATCACCTTTAATAATCTTACCATTATTTTTTAGTTCAAATGTTGAAATCCTTGGATCTAAATTTTCAAAATACTCTCTCGAAACAGGGTAAACGTCTACAAAAGGTATATTTATCAAACATGAAACTGTTTTTAGAAAATCAGATGACTTTTTCATCAGATTTTTTCGAAAGTATTTACTTTATTCATTTTCCTTACTTTTTGGAACTACTATAAATTCTATATCACTTAAAAAATCATATTTGCCATCTTTTTCTAAATAAGACAACCCACCTACCGCTGTACTCCCATAAACCACTATGTTTAAGCAACTTTCATCATAAATGGAAATGAGACCTTCTAAAATTTTTTTTACTTCATTTGGATAATTTAATTTCGAAAACATAAATACAATCCCCTTTCGTTATAAATCTACTTTTAGATTTTTCTTTAATGGGCACAAGTGGTAAACACCGTTCAAATTCCATATTTGATATCCTGTATCCACCTCGATATTTGCTGTAATTATTGCAACTTTTACACGTATCATTCCATATGATTTTAATGAAATTCAAAGATTTTTTCCATAAATTTATAAAACTCTTATTTTTAATATTACCTGAATTAAAATCAGGACCTAAAAACA
>CAKUXU010000102.1 GCA_934700635.1 uncultured Eubacteriales bacterium
AATTTTATATTCTATAATTTAATAGAAATATTTTAAATTAGGATGTGAAATACTTTGAGAAAAATAGTACCGTTGGTTATATCTACATTTTTAATGAGTTTAAATTTTGCATGTTATGCGCAAAATAATATAAGTTTAGGTAACAATAGTATTACTATAACTGCAAATATAAATAATATTAGTAATTATTTAGAAAATGACGACGATGATGAAGAAGTTTTAAATGTTGATTCCGAATCGTCTTTGTGCCATGCTGTAAAAATTGCTACTAACAATACAAACAGTGTGAAAAAAATAATAGTTACAAAAGATATTTCTCTTAGTCAACCACTTGTCATTGAATCTAATATAGATATTGATTTAGACGGTCATAAAATTACAATAAAAGACCCCGAAGCTCAATTTTTAATCGGAAAGAAAAATATAGTAGAAAAGAGCTATGAAATGCACATTCCGGGAAAATTTGTTTCTAGAGATGACTACATTTGGGTAAATGGAACAAGAATAATAAAACATAATACTGTTTACGTTCCTGGTCATAATGAAACCTATCATAGATATGATGTTCATTATGAAAAAGATATAACAGTTAGTATTTCAAATGGAAATATAAAGGGTTGTACTCCCGATAATGCCGAACACACTGAAAAAGCTTATTGGCATATGGATGCTTATGGAATGGATGGGGGAACTCCTAAGGAAGTTTTTAACCTTATAAGCGGAAAACTTTTCTTAAACAATGTTTCAGTGGTATGCGGAAACGGAAGTAACGGAGGAAATGCAACATATTCTGCAGTATGGCATATACCGCTTATAGGCGGTGGAGATGGCGCCGATGGTGGAAGAGGCGGAGATGGCGGAAGTGTATTCTTTAGCGAAGACGGATCTGTAACAGTTGATTCAAAGTGTAAGTTTGTACCAGGAAAACCCGGAAGGGGCGGAAAAGGTTCAAAAGGAAACCCAAATTGCTGGATACTTAAGGGGTCTACAGGCCGTGATGGAAAAAGAGGTAGAAATGGATCCCTCATAAATGAAAGATCTAAAATTTCTTTTGTAAATTAATTTAAAGGGGCTCAAAAATATGAGATGTCCTAAATGCAATAGTGAAAATATATGTATAACAAATGAGCAGTTTTCATGTAAAACTAAGAAAAAAGGCAGAGGATGTTTGTGGAGTATCGGAAGACTTATCTTAATTGTTATTACATGTGGAGTTTGGCTCATATTTGGAAAAAGAAAAGAAACAACAAAAACTACTTTTTCATTCAGAACAGTCGGGATTTGTCAAAATTGTGGAAATAAGTTCAATATATAATTTATTATTTGATGTAATTAAAACAATTCGTATTTGACTTATTTTTATATACATAATATACTAAATATATAAATTAAAGATAATTTATCAGAGGTGTGTTATGAATAAAAATATAATTACATTATTTGAAAACTTAGCTAGCAATATTGAGTTTAGAGAAAATTTTTCAAAGCATACAGAGTTAGATCCGCTTTATCAGTTTTGCATTTCTGTTAGTGGTGGATATAGTCTAATAGAATTTGAAGAATTTTTAAAAGTTATAAATTCTATTGATTCTCTTATACCAGATAAAATTTTGAATAATGAGTTTATAAATAACTAAAAATTTTATTTTAAAGGATTCTAATGTTTGATTTCAAACACGGTGTAGTCACATAATGAACCGACTAAGGAACTATGCATGAATTGGAAAAAGTTAATTAAATTGTGAATTAAATTAATAATTAGTACTCTAAAAATATTAATGAAGTGTAAAAATCTATAACATTATATTTACTATATGAAATTCCTCAGTTAAACTGGGGGATTTTTTTGTCTTGAAAATTGTTGACAATTATTTTTTTGTATGATAGTCTATCACCAAAATAGATTTTAGAGAGGTTGTTTTAGTTGAAATCAAATTATTTTTCAAAGTGTGAAATTCTTAGTGAGAATGATTTAAGTCTTGTTAGTGGAGGAATGGACTTAGAAGAACACATAGCATTTGATATATTGGAACATATAGTCGAGGAAATTAAACTATTATCATCGGGGGAAATTAAAAGGAATAAAGTTTTGAAAATATGCCGTATGGCAGGATCAGGTTTAATAGGTACAGCTCTGGGAATATGTATTTACGAATGTGTTGACAATTATTTTGATATCGAAGGAAGCGGGAATTTTTTGGTTGGACCGGCATCTTTTGCACTAGGTAATGTTTTATCAGAAAAAATTCTTACAAAGCTTGGATTAATATAAAATTATATAACTGAAAAAAATATAAAAGAGTGTTTACATGATTAAAATCAATGACTATGATCTTGAAAAGATTTGTGGCGGTGTCTCACCTAAAAAAACAGATTTAAACCAGTTAAAAGAAAGAGACTTAACTTTAGATGAAATTGAAGGACTTTTCGCCACTACATCACTACCACCGGTTGAATTAAAGAAAGCAATATTAACAGGAGCATTAGTAGGAACTTCAATAGGACTAATTTTGGAAATTTGGATTGATAACCACTTCCTTAGTTATGTAGATAAAGAAGCTATAGGAGTATCTCCTGCGTTATATGGAGTATTTTCATCTGTGGGAGCTTTTTATGGAGCATTAATAGGCCTGGCTTATGGAAAGGGATGGCTATAAATTATATTTTAATTTGAATTAGCCTACATAATTTTAGAAATAAATGGGGGTAATAGTTATAGTTCAACTCAATGAATGTGAACTCGAAAATGTTACCGGTGGTATACCGGAAGTAATTATAGCGGTTATGCCAGTAGCCACTATGGCAGCTAGTTTTATGGTAGCAGGAGCAATTGCTATACGAGAAAAGGAGCTTGAAGACGGTCGACGGTTACCTAAATGGGTACGTGTATCAATTGTAAGTAGTGCAGCCACAATAGGTGCAGTATTTGGTTATGCAATGTATTATCAGTTTCTAATGCAATCAGCTAAATTAGCAATTACAGATTTTTATGTAATTAATACAAATGGAGATTTTTATGAGTAACAAAAATATTATTGAAATTAATGAAAATAAACTTGAAAATGTTTCAGGTGGTGTAGCTATAATAGAAGATAGTATAGCAGAAGATGGAACAGCAGAATACAACAGAAAAAAGAAAATTCTATTAAGAGGAGGATTGATGTTAGGTGTATTAGCAGTAGCTTATGTAGGCTTGTCTTTTTTACAAGAAAAATATTGTATTGATCCAAACAGTGAATGCATGGCAGTAGCAGATGATATTAGGTGTTGTTGTAGATGTGAATTTTTTTAGAAATTCACATTGATCCAAATGGTGAATACGTATCAGTAACAGATGATAGCGAAGATTTTTTTACAGAAGCTTTTGAACTAATTATCGAGAACCAATAGGTCTACCTTGTTATTCAGATACATAATTT
>CAKUXU010000103.1 GCA_934700635.1 uncultured Eubacteriales bacterium
CCAGAACTTTTTTTGGATATAGTAAGATACTTATCAGTGTATTTTTTATCAATACCGTATTTATTTTAAATACGTTCAGATTCAAGTATGTCAACATATTTCAAAGATGAACTAATATCGGCTTTTAAATTAAGAAGATCTGGACAAGTACTTACAGATAAATTTCTTGCAGTTAACTCACCAAGAAACCTGTCTACAAGATATTCCAAATTTTCCAAATTTTCTTTTAAATCTTTTAGGGGCTTTTTCAATTTTTTAACAAATTGTCCATTTTCTTCAGCTATTTTTGCATATTTTTCTTTTCTTATTTGGAGTTTCTTTCCATGTGATTCTATTTCATTCGAAAGATTATTTAACTCTATACTTAATTTTTCAACTTGTTTAGTATTATTTTCCGAAGCATTTAATACTTTATTTGATTTCGATTCAGAATTTTTTGATTTTGGCATATAAACTCTCCTTTCAAGTTTAAAAATTGTAAATACATAAATTTACTATGTAATTTTCTCATATTTTTCAAAATTGTCAAACAATAAATTGTGGAATAAATAAAAAATAATCATTAGTATGCTGCGTTTAAACTAGTTTTTAATATTTAAATCATTTTAATTTGTGCAATTATACAATATTTAAACATATCTATTGATTTTTGCAATCGGTGATAATAAAATAAACATTAGCACTCGATATGTAAGACTGCTAAAAATTAAATTAGTCTAAGGAGGCTTTTAACATGGCAACTATTAATCCTATTTTAGACAAAGTTGTAGTTAAAGTTAGAAAAGCAGAAAAATCAATGCAAGGAGGAATACTTTTAGCAAGTTCTTCCAAAGAGCAACCTTTGACAGCTAGCGTAATAGCAAGAGGACCTGGTGGAATGATAGACGGTAAAGAAGTAAAAATGTATGTAAATAGTGGAGATACCGTTTTGATTCCAAGACATACAGGAACAGAATTTACGCTTGAAGGTAAAGAATATATAATAATACGTCAAGCAGATATACTTGCAATAATTGCTTAGAAAATGTAAAGGGGTTTTATAATAATGGCAAAAGAAATTATTTACGGCGAAGAAGCCAGAAAAGCACTTTTAAATGGTATAAATAAGCTTGCAGATACAGTAAAAATAACTTTAGGTCCTAAAGGAAGAAATGTAGTCCTCGATAAAAAATTCGGTGCACCGCTTATCACAAATGACGGTGTAACAATCGCTAAAGAAGTAGAACTCGACAACGCTTTTGAAAACATGGGTGCACAACTTGTAAAAGAAGTTGCAACAAAAACAAATGACGTTGCTGGAGACGGTACTACAACCGCTACACTTCTTGCTCAAACATTAATCCGCGAAGGAATGAAAAATGTTACAGCAGGAGCAAATCCTATGGTACTTAAAAAAGGTATGGATCTTGCTGTTTCTAAAGCTGTTGAGACAGTCGTTAAAAATTCAAAACAAGTTAACGGCAGTAAAGATATAAAAAGAGTTGCTACAATTTCTGCTGCTGATGAATTCGTTGGTAGCTTAATTGCAGAAGCTATGGAAAAAGTAGGATCCGATGGAGTTATCACTGTTGAAGAATCTAAAACAGCTGAAACCTATTCAGAAATAGTTGAAGGAATGATGTTCGACCGCGGATATGTTTCACCTTACATGGTAACCGATAATGATAAAATGGAAGCAATTATAGATGATGCCTACATTTTAATTACAGATAAAAAAATTATTAGCATTCAAGAAATTCTCCCCCTCTTGGAGCAAGTTGTTAAATCAGGAAAGAAACTTGTTATAATCGCAGATGACATAGAAGGAGATGCTCTTGCAACACTTATAGTAAATAAATTACGTGGAACATTTACATGTGTTGGAATTAAAGCCCCAGGATTTGGCGACAGAAGAAAAGAAATGCTTCGTGATATAGCAATTTTAACTGGCGGAGAAGTTATTTCCGAAGAACTTGGCCTTGAACTTAAAGATACAACAGTTGAACAACTTGGCCGTGCACACCAAGTTAAAGTTGAAAAAGAACGTACTGTAATTGTTGACGGTGCAGGAAATTCAGAAGAAATTAAGTCAAGAATTAACCAAATTCGCAATCAAATCGAAGAAACCACTTCGGATTTCGATCGTGAAAAACTCCAAGAACGTCTTGCAAAACTCGCAGGCGGTGTAGCAGTTATTAAAGTTGGTGCAGCAACTGAAATCGAAATGAAAGAAAAGAAACTTAGAATTGAAGATGCTCTTGCAGCAACAAAAGCCGCAGTAGAAGAAGGAATAGTTGCAGGCGGAGGAGTTGCACTGGTCAATGCTGCTTCAGAAGTTCAGAAAGTAGTTGATTCATTAGAAGGTGACGAAAAAACAGGAGCTTCTATAGTTCTTAAATCAATAGAAGAACCACTAAGACAAATTGCAATCAATGCAGGACTTGAAGGCTCAGTTATAGTTCAAAATGTAAAAAGCAAAAATAAAGTCGGATACGGCTACAATGCTTTGAAAAATGAATATGGCGACATGATAGAGTTTGGTATTGTCGACCCAACTAAAGTTACTCGTTCAGCACTTGAAAATGCTTCATCTGTTGCAAGTATGGTTCTTACAACTGAATCTCTTGTTGCAGATAAAAAAGAACCTCCTCAAGCTGCTCCTGGTATGCCAGAAGGACCTGTCGGAGGAATGTATTAATAAAAGAACAGCTCCCATTTTTGGGAGCTGAAATTTTATATATTGGAAATTTTATTAAGTAAATCAAAAATGTAGTTACTTCCACGAGAAATTAAAATTCCAGTCAAAGTACTGCCAACATAAGGAATTGAAGATTCGAGACCTAAATGTTTAGGCAAATCAATCTTATAAGAAACAGATATAATTACTCCTAAAATTAAACTAAAAATCATCTGCCATGGAGTATTCCCCGAAATAAAAAATTCATTAAAATAAGTAACAATACCTTCGATTAATATTGCAACCATAATCATTTTAGACATGTATTTGTTCATATCTGTACCTCTTTTATAAAAGCGTCGGTAAATCCTAAATCTTTGGCTTTTTGTAGGCATCTTTCAGCATTTGATTTTTCCTTAAATGCTCCAACTTGAACACTATAAAGTTTGTTAAAATTTTCTGAAAAATCACTTTTGTAAGTAACCTCATAATAATCACAAACACCTTTGGAAATAGATTCACCGATAGATTTCACATTATTTATAATCCAATTTGCTCCCATTTCTGTATCATGAAATTCACATTCCACATAAACCGAAACCGCCTTTGTTGAATTTAACTCAGCAAGATTTTTATTTACCGTTAAACTGTAATCAGAACCAGGAGAAACAGATGAAACAGCATTTAAAATAGAACTCCCTGCTTTTTTATTTTCATCATCATTACTGTAAATCATAACGAGTGTTCCACCTA
>CAKUXU010000104.1 GCA_934700635.1 uncultured Eubacteriales bacterium
GATTGGCTGTAGTCGTATAGATGATAATAAAAATCAAAAAATGATGGAATCAGCAAAAATTACGATAGAGGAAAATAATAAATATGAAAGGGAAACTGACAACAAGCAATCAGTGGAATCAAACCAAGAAGATGAAAGTAATGTTTCCGAAACAGATACTGGAGGGCAAGAGGCATTAGAAAATTTGAAAAGCGAATTAGAAGAAATGATATCGTCTTATGACGGAGAGTGGGCAGTTTATGTTTATGATTTGGATACAAATGAATTTTTAAATATCAATTCACACGCAATGAAATATTCAAGTACAATTAAATTGTTTATAATGGCGACTGTATATGACAAAGTAGCCAGTGGCGAACTGGAATTGACGGAAAATATAAATTCTTTAATGAAACAGATGATTACGATTAGTCATAATGAGTCTTCAAATGAACTTGTCAGATTATTAAGTCCTACGGGAGATAATCATGAAGAAGGAATGAAAGTTGTTAATCAATATACTTCTATGCATGGTTATGCTGATACAAATCAGGGAAGAGATATGCTTGATTATAGGGAAATTCCTGCTAAAGGTGAAAATTATACATCCGTTAGAGATACGGCACTTTTATTGCGCGAAATTTATAGAGGAACATGTGTAAATGAAGAATTTAGTCAGAGGATGATGGATTTATTAAAAGACCAGGAACGTACATGGAAAATTCCTGCAGGATTACCACAAGGTATTGAAAGTGCCAATAAAACAGGGGAGTTGTCAGATGTTGAAAATGATTCAGCTATAATATTTGGAGAGAAAACAGATTATATTTTAAGCGTTATGTCTGAAAACTTAACCGATACAGTAAGTGCTCAAAAAAATATACAAGAAATATCCAGTATTGTTTATCAGTATTTTAATAATTAATAAAGATTTTATATGACAGGGAGAAAAGATTATGTATTGTGGTAAATGTGGAAAATTTGTAGCAGATAATGCAACGTATTGCAGTAATTGTGGAGAGAGTATAAAAAATATGTTAAAAACAGATGCTGTTTCTCAAAATAATAATATCAAAAGAAGAACAAAGAAAAAAATAAAAATGGCAGTTGCAGCAATAATGGCAATAATAGTTGCATTTGTAGGTGTAAGAATATTTATCAATTTTACATCGGTTGAAAAACTTGCACTAAGGGCATGTAAAGCAGATATAGAGGGAAATGTAAATACATATTATAAATTTCTTTCTCCGCAGTATCGTGCTGAGTTGGTGGGGGATCATCAGTGGTTTTCGACAGAAGAAGATTTCAAAGAGAGACTTATGGAGCAATCTGAAGATTTTCAAAACCAAATGAAGGCGAGATGAGGAGAAAAAATAAAGATTACATACGAAATTGATGAAATTCGGAAATGTGAAAGTAAAGATCAATTAGGTTTTATAAAGAGTGAATTAAATAGAGATTACGACTATGATCCAGATGAAATAAAAGATGCAGAGGTTATAGTGGTTAGAATCTATGCGAGAGGAACAGACGGCTGGGGAGAGTGGACATCAGAAATGGCATGTATAAAAGTTGGATTTAAATGGTATATACATCGGCCGGGATTCAGGGACTTATAAATCATATTTGCGATTTGATAAGCAGATATAAATATTTTCTTTAGTACGAGTGGGAGAAAATAAAAATGGCTAGATTTTGTGGGAATTGTGGTTCTAAATTAGATGAGAAAACAGGGGTTTGTCCAAAGTGTAATGTTAAAAAAATACAGAAACGGGGTAAGTCGCTAAATAAAAAAGAAACGAGAAAAAAACGTAGGGCAGATAAAAAAGCTGCTAAGAAAAAAAGAATTAAAGAAAAAAAGCAGTTGAAGAAGTTAAAAAAGAAAGAAAAATGGGTTGAAATGACTTTTGGTAAAAAAGTAAGACATATTTTTCTTAAATTTGCATTAAGTATGTTTATTATATCTGTAGTAGCAGGAGGTACATTAGGAAGTTTAAATTATTGGGGACTTATAAATGTTCCCTATATAAATAGTATATTACATAGAATTGGCTTAGAATCGAAATCAACTAAAGCTGGCAATGAAATGGATTCTCATACAGTTACTGCGCCTGATGCTGAAAAATATTATTCGGATAATTCTGAAATTATATCTGAAATTGATGTTGTAGATTCTACAAATGTCTATACAGAAAAAGAAACATGTTCAATTTTTGAAAAAAGAAATTTCGTTGAATATACAATAACAACAGAATATTCAATGGAAGGAGTGTATTCATCTGCTATTGATATAAGTAGCGATTCAGATAAAAAACATCCGATTTATCAAACGTATTATTATTCAGAAAACGAAGAATTATGGACGATTTATTTGATAAATGGGAAAATTATGGCAAATCCGGTATCATATAATATTCAATCTGATTTAAATGTTCAAGTAATAATTTCAGAAGATAATACGGTGACCAGTTATGATAGTACAACAAATAAATTTTATGAAACAATCCCATCTCAATCTGCGTTGATAGTTATAACGGTAGATAAAATTAATGCAGAAACTTTAGATAAGTTGACTATAGGAGAGATTGATCGTCATGTTTAGAAAACAAGTATTGAGTAAAATTTATATAATAATTTTGGTTTTTATAATTATAATTTTACCAATAATTTGCCAAACGAGAGTTTTTGCAACGGAAACTGGTTTGACAAAGAATCCGATTGTTGTATCTTTAGGTGATTCTTATTCTTCAGGGGAAGGAATAGAGCCTTTTTATGGACAGAGTTTACCTTTGCCAGAAAAAATAAAAAATTATGATTGGATTGCTCATAGATCTGAGAAAGCTTGGGCGGGTATGCTTTCATTTCCAACTCTGGAAGGAACATTGACAGATTACAGAAATCAGAATTGGTATTTTGTTGCTTCATCAGGTGCTACAACAAAGGATATAATTAGCACACAAGAAAAGAAATATAATAAAAGTCAATGTTCATTTTCGAAAGTAATGCCTAACTTGCAGGGTACAGTTTCTTTTCCGTCGCAAATTAATATATTTGAAAATTTAAAGAAAATCGGAAAGCAGGCAGATTATGTTACTTTGACAATTGGTGGAAATGATGTTAATTTTACCAAAATTGTAACAGATGCAGTTCGTAGTAGTACATATTTAACTCCATCATATTTGACAGATAAAATTAATAGTACATGGAAGGATTTTTATGAGGGTGGTATAAAAGAAAATATTGGTAAAACTTATAAAGAAATACATGATAAAGCAGGTGAACAGGCACAGATATTGGTTGTAGGATATCCAAAACTATTAAGTCAAAAAGGAAGTAAAATTCTTTTCTCAAGTGAAGCGGCGAAGAACTTAAATAGTGCTGTCAGTCTG
>CAKUXU010000105.1 GCA_934700635.1 uncultured Eubacteriales bacterium
GTCACTTTCATTATACAACATTATCGAAATTAAGGTGTCTTTCTTTTATGCAAAATCACGAACTTGCTCATTTATAGTTAGCTTTTTATACAGCGATGATATTGTTGAGAACGGTATTGAATCGTGAAATATGGTTTGATTCACTGGGAAAACTTTTTGGTGGATGGGGACTATATGAAGATGGAAAGTTTACAACAGAATCAATAGAAAATTTTATGCTATTTATACTATTTTCTGTTTTGTTATTATGGGCTTTTAAGCAAGAATTACTTGGGAAGAATGAGAAAGTTAAATTTGGAAAAACAGTTTGGCAAGTAACAAAAACTGTAGCTATATTTTCGTTTATAATAGAATTTGCTCAGTTGTTATTTCATCTTGGAACATTTCAAATATCAGATTTGACCTATAATATACTTGGTGGGGCAGTAGGTGGAGTAATTTATTATATTGGTTACAGATTGTACCAATGGAGAAAAGAGAGACAAAAGGGGTAGAGTCTACTTTGCTTTTGTGCGGTTGAAAAGTTTACACTTTCGTTTTTATGGTTAGGGTTGGGTTAAAATGTGATTAGATTAACATGAAAATGAAGAAAAATTGCAAGTTTAAATATATAAGTCCCAATATATTAGAAAATTATTGGTAAAAAATAAATAGTATATGTTATAATATAAAAGGGAATATTTAAACATTAATTAAATTTGGAGCGATATTTATATTGTATGGGGGGAATAATAAAATGAAATGGGTTGTGCTTTCAGATCTTCACATGAACTTTAAAAATTGTAATACAAAAATTGCACGAAAAAAATTAATTGAAAAATTGGAGAAGGAAAATAAAGAGAGTTCTATTTCTTTTATAATTATTACAGGTGATTGCTTCCATCAAAATGAAGGGGATATAAATGAGATTTCTCAGTTTATAACGATGTTAGCAAAGAGTTGTGGAATAAAGAAAGATAAGATTATTTTATGTCCAGGAAATCATGATATTAATAGAAAAGATAACAATAGGAACGAAAAAATTCAAAAATATAGAGATGGAGGGATATTACCGAATATAGAAGTTTGTTTGGAAGGATATGGGAAATTTAGAGAATTATATAGTTTGGTTTTTGCAAAACAATATAAACCGTTTACTACAAGAAATATAAATGATTTTAAAATAATTTCAATTGATTCATGTCTGTTATCTATGGATGATAAAGATCATGGTCAATTGATAGTGAATTTCGCAGAGCTAGAGGATTTGTCTGAGGAAATAAAAAAAGACAATAAAATTAATATAGTTGTTATGCACCATAGTGTGGAATGGCTACAAGCGGAAGATGGAAGAAGATTCCAGCATTGGTTGGCGGACAATAATGTAAGAATGGTATTTTGTGGACATAATCATGCTCCTGGCATGGATATACTGACAGAAGCAATAGAATTTAATGGTGTTCCACGCGATGGCATAGCACAATTTACTTGTGGTTGCACACTTTCAGACAGTTATTCAAAACCGGTTTTTTTGGTTGGGGAATATACGAAAACTGATTTATTTAAAATGAAATTATATGAATATAGAGATGACTCCAATTGGGCAATTACAAGTGGAGTTCTTCGGAGTTTTCCTGACGGAATTTATAAGGAAAGTACAACGACTGGATTGATTAAAAATTCATATGATATTCCTAAAATTTATAAGACAATTTTTGATATGGGCGATGATGTTGCACAAGAAATTATAACTAGTGAAAAATTGGATTTCTTTGGATTGAGAGGTGGCACTTTTTTAAAAGATAATTCAAAAATAGCTAATGCCTTGTATGAAAAAAAAGAACAAATTACATGTAGATTACTGGTTTCCAATCCATATAGTGCTAATATTGAGAGACGTTTGCGGAGCGTGCCAGAGTTTTCACCACAATCGAAATTAGAAGAACAATGGAAGGTAAATTATCTTGATATTAAAAAATTAAGAGACAATTTTCCTAAATTAGCCTCTTGGAATTTGAGATTTCATGAACAACCGCTATTGTTTCGATTTATAATGACAGATTATCACGTTTACATAGGATATTATACGAGAGAGCCAAGTTCAAAATCATGTATGTATCGTTACACAAAAAAATCTGCAATTTACAGAAGCCTTAGAGATTTTTTTGATTCTGCGTGGGAAAATGGAAATACAAATTTTTCTTCAATAGTGCCGGATCGTTGTAGCTTTGTTTTAGATAGCTTTAATATGAAGCCATCCTTAGTGATTAATCTTGCATCTGTTTGTAATATGAATTGTAAATATTGTCCAGAAGGTGGTGAAAATTTAAAAAAATGTAATAGTCTTTGTGAAATAACACAAATTAAATATTTACTGACTGCGTATGCGAATTATTACAGGAAGAAGGGGTGGATTGAAAAAAAGGTTGTGAGAATTACTGGAGGAGAACCTTTATTGGATTCAAATAGGCTGTTAGAGACTTTGCAACATGCAAAATTAGAAGGATATGAAAAAATAGTTTTATGTACAAATGGTGTATTCTTGAAAAAATGTTATGAAAATGCTCCAGAAATATGGGAATCTGTCAAGAATATTCTTTTATTAAAAATTAGTTTAGATAGCATAAAACCAGAGATTTTTAAAGAATTGACAGGTTCTGATGAGTTACAAACAGTATTAGATAATATAACTTTTGCCAAACAAAAGGGATTTAAGATTGAATTAAATTTTGTCGCAACGAAAATGAATGTTCGAGAGATTGAAGATGTATATAGTTACGCACATCGTATAAAATTAGTTGGAGTTAAAGTTCTTACGGTAAATGATTTTGGAGGAAGAATAAAATCGGATGATATTGAAAAAGAATTAGACGATTTAATTAAAAAAATGAGAAAAAAAAATTATGTAGAAACAGGTCTCTATGTTCATAATAATAAAGGAATTCACATGAAGAGATTTATTCATGATGGTTGTACATTAACTATTGTAGATCATATGAATAGAGAGAATTCTGTTACACCAAGAAGAACATATGGGGAAGTGTGCCAATCGTGTGAATATTATCCGGAATCTCCAAAAGTAAAATCAGGAATAAATAAGCCGTGTGCAACGGGAATTATGAGTTTAACTATGAGAGCAGATGGAATGTTGAGTTTTTGCCGAATGGTAGATAGTGGAAAATGCTTAAAGGGTAAAACATTGAGCGAGCTGCAGAAAATAGTAGAAATACAATTAAAAAATTTTGATAATTGTTATCACTATGAAATTGGAGAAAGTGTATGAAAAAATATAAAGTTGGTTTTGTTGCAGGCTTTTTTGATATCCTTCATGAAGGACATATACAAATT
>CAKUXU010000106.1 GCA_934700635.1 uncultured Eubacteriales bacterium
GTTTAACGTTATTGCGTATTTGATAGCAATTCTGTTTTATAGCATCTTTGTATTACAGTATTCACATGGATGGAAATATAAAATGCCGGTCAAATCATTGCTTAAAATTGTTTTTGCAGCATTGTTTATTGTATATGCATTCTGGTTTTACAAGGAGTTTGTTGGAAGAACGAGTGAAGCGTTATTTGGAGACTACATTGCACAGTATGTTGGTGGACCTTATGAACTATTCAATCAGTTCGTAAAGGAGAACAGTAACACAGTTGGCACAAATGAAACATTTGCTGGCTTAGTTGAATCGATAAATAAAATATTAGGTACAAGTATTAAAAATCTGAGTTATCATGAATTTAGATTTACCGCCACAGGAATTATGCTTGGGAATGCTTATTCTGGAATGAGAAACTATTATTCGGATTTTGGTATTTTTGGCGTAGTCATAATTTGTTTTTTGTACTCTGCTTTCTTTAGTAAAATGTATTGTCGATTAGCCAAAAGTAATAACATTTATTCGATGTTTTTTTGTTTCATATATTTAGGAAGTATAGTATATTGCTTGGTATTCCATTTTTTTTCTGATTATTTTCTTGCAAGAATTTCAGTTGGGTATTTTATTGAAGTTTTGGTTATGTATATTGTTTATAGAATTATTGTAAAAACGAGATTTAAGATTTAAGAAAGGAAAATATTATGAATATTTTTGTTATACATGCGCATACAGCTAACAGGGGTGATGAGGCCGCTGTTAAAGCAATGATTGATGAAATACTTAAGGCAAAACCAGATACTAAAATAACGATTGCTATAAATGGAGATACTTTTTACCCAGCAATGGATAAACGAGTAACACAGATTGGAAGGTTTCCGAAACCTCATTCGGTATTAGCCAGAATCGAGTATCCAATTTTCATGAAATCATCTGGTAAGATTTGTTGTACTAACACTGCAAAAAAGTTTAAAAAGGCGTTGAAAGAAGCAGATCTTGTTGTTCATGCTCCAGGCGGACCGAGCATTGGCGACATTTATATAAATGCAGAGAAAGCTTATTTGGACAGATTGGAATTGGCTCAAAAATTCAAGAAAAAATACATGTTTTACGCACCATCAATGGGACCGTTTAATAATGACGAGAGGAATATAAGAAGGAGAAAAATTCTTTTAGGTGCTGAAAAAGTGATTTTGAGAGATCCGATTTCTTTCGGCTTTGTAAAAGAATTCTGCCCGGAATGTCATCCGGTACTTGCGTTAGATTCTGCATTTCAGCATGAAGTAGATACTTCTCTTAATGAAAGTAAACTTCACGGTTATACAGAATTGTATGATTTCATGAATAAACATGAAAAAAATATCGGAATCACGATTACAGACCTGAAATGGCATCCTAAATATGGAAAGACAAAAGTGTATGAACAGATAAGAAAAACATTTGAGGAATTTGTAACATTTTTGGACACCAATGGGTATGGAATTATCTTTATTCCGCAGCTTTATGGGAGCGGCAACGATAGTGATTTGATGTCGGAGTTTTCAACAGGTAGTAACGGGTTTGTAATGGAAGCTAATTCTGATATATATGATACATATTTTCAACAGTATGTAATTGGAAAATTATATGCTGTAGTAGGTATGAGATATCACAGCAATATTTTTTCTGCTAAAATGGGAACACCGTTTGTTTCTATATCCTACGAGCAAAAAATGAAAGGTTTCATGGAAAAAATGGGACTGCCACAGTATTGTATTCCAGTAGAATCCTTGACTGAATCGGAATTGAAATCGAAATTTAATGATATGATTTCCGCATATGAAGAGTATAAGAATTTGCTTGAGAATAAGCATGAGGAAATGTTGAAACAAGCGTATTCTTCAACGGAAGCGTTATTAAAGATTTTGGAAGAAAATGATAGGAGAAGCTAAAGTGAAAGTTTCGGTAGTGATGACTACGTATAACGGAGAAAAATATTTATGCCAAATGCTCGATTCATTAAGAATGCAGGAAAGAAAAATAGATGAGCTTTTATTTTTTGATGATAAGTCGACAGATGGAACTGTTTGTTTGATTGAGGATTACATAAAAAGGTATGATATAAAAGAATGGAGAGTAGTAGTTAATAAGAAAAATCTAGGATGGGAAAAAAATTTTACACAAGGGATTAATGCTGCAACGGGTGATATTATTTTCCCATGTGATCAGGACGATATATGGCATCTTGACAAAGTGAAAAAGATGACACAAGCATTTGAAGATAACGATGACATATTGCTTTTGACCTCAGGCTATCATGCCTTTAGTGAAAATGGGGGAGAACCTATTACACAACAAAAAGTAAAAACGGAAACAGATGAGAAAATTAGTAAAGTTATCTTTGATCAGCACTATTATCAAATTTTACGTCCTGGTTGTACAATGGCTTTTAGAAAAGAAATTCTTTCGACATTTATTAAATTGTGGAAACCAGGTACGCCACACGATGCCTTATTATGGATAATAGCTTCAATACAACACAAATTATATTTATACAAGGATACATTTATTGAGTATAGAAGACATGATGCTAATGCTTCTAAAAATATATCTCACGGGTATAAGTATAAGGTAAATGAAGTTGAAAGAACACTTGCGGTAAATAAATGGTATCTTGAGAATTTTACACCAGAAGCGGAAGAAATAAAAATCATATTGAATTGCAATATTTGGTGTGAATACCGCAAAAAACTGTTGGTGGAAAAAAAACGATGCTATTGGTTTAAGTTACGAAATTATAGCAACTATTATTTGACGAAAAAAAAGTATTTCGGTGACTTTTATTATTCGTTTGTTAAATGAATGTGGAGGAAAAATGAAACTATCGAAGCGTATTAAAAATAAAATCAAAATATTTATCAACAGAGCCACAATGTTTTATGAATTTTATCATGACTATAAAAATTATAAAAAATGGAATTATAATAATCCGACAGTAAAAACACGTGCAGCACAAGAATCAAAAATGCTTCGTCAGACCCACATGATTGAAAAGGGAATGTCATTATCCTCTCCACGAAAGGGGTTCGGCCAGCAGAAAATTAAAGAACTTTTTGAAATGATGGATCAGTATTTGAAAAGGGGTTATCCCTCTGACGGTATGCCTTTTCAAGATGCAATCATAGTACTGAATGCTTATGTTGAGATGCAAAAAAAGCTTGGTTATGAAAATGTTGATATGATAGAAAAGCTAAAAGGCTATGATAAATATCGAACTGACGGGCTTACAGCGGGCATTAAACACGATACGCG
>CAKUXU010000107.1 GCA_934700635.1 uncultured Eubacteriales bacterium
TGAAAAGAGAGAAAGATATTAGAATTGTCATGCTGTACACAATACAAACGTCTCTCAATTTAATTTCTTTATTTTGCATCATTGATGAAAACATTAGTATTGTGTACAAATAGAAACTTAATTCCCACAAAGTATTGGGTCCTGCAATTAAAATTATAGGAATATAAACAGTTGTCGGAACAGTTAGTATATATAAATCTGATATTTCTAAAACTGCGAAAATCTCTTTTATTGCAAGTATTGATATAATAGCCGTCGCGCAATTAATAAGCCACTGAAAGTTTTGATCAAAAAATAGAATTATAATGGTAAGAGATGCTCCTATAAGACCTGAGATTATCCTCTTTGACAATTTTCTATGCACCCCCAAAGCGACGTACTCTTTTTGAATATTCTTCAATTGCTTTGTCTAATTCTTTTTCATTAAAATCAGGCCATAAAACACTTGTAAAATAAAGTTCTGAATAAACCGATTGCCACATCATGAAATTTGAAAGTCTTTTTTCACCCGCAGTTCTTATTATAAGGTCTGGATCGGGTTGATTACAAAAGTATGTTTTACTTGAAATATACTCTTCGGTTATATTTTGTTTATCTATTTTTTTGTTTTCGAAATCGGAAATTATAGAACTTATAGCTTTAATCATTTCTTGTCTTCCGCCGTAATTTAAAGCTATATTAAGCACAATTCCTGTGTTTTTCGAGGATTTTTCTTCAATTTTAAGTATTAAATTTTTTAATTCTTCTGAAAATCTTGAAGTGTCACCTAGAATATTTATTTTTATATTTTCCGCTCCAAGCTTATCTTCAATTATATCTATAAGATATTTTTTAAATAATTTCATTAAATACTCTATTTCATTTTCTGACCTTTTCCAATTTTCAGTAGAAAATGCGTAAACAGTTAGATATTTTATTCCTATTTTATTACAGTATAAGCAAATTGATTTTAATGTTTCCGCCCCACGAGAATGTCCCTGAAGTGAGGGCAAAAAGCGATTTTTTGCCCATCTTCTGTTACCATCCATTATAATTCCTATATGTTTTGGTAATAAACTACTGTTTTTAGATATGTTCATTTAAAAGTTCCTCTAAGTAATTATTTATATTTCCATTATTTGTTTTTTCTTTGAATTACAAATTTCGTCAATTTTGTCACAGGATTTATCTGTAAAATCTTGAATATTTTTTTCTGCTTTCTTTAGTTCGTCTTCGGTTATTTCTGAAGATTTTTTAAGAGATTTAATTTTATCGAGTGCATCTCTTCTAATGTTTCTTACCGAAATTTTTGCTTCTTCTGCTAATTTAGCTACATCTTTTACTATTTCTTTTCTTCTGTCTTCTGTTAATTGAGGGAATATAAGTCTTATATTTTTTCCGTCATTTTGCGGGTTTATACCGAGATCTGCTTTCTGAATTGCTTTTTCGATTGCAGAAAGTAAAGAGGTATCCCATGGTTGAATCAAAATTATACGTGCCTCTGGTACAGAAATTGCTGCTACTTGATTTATGGGTGTTTGTGTTCCATAGTAATCGACAGCAACTTTGTCAAGAATACCAGGGTTTGCTCTTCCTGCACGAATTGAGCTGTATTCTTCTGTTAAATGTTCTGTGGCTGATGTCATGCGAGATTTAGTGTTTGAAATTATTGTGTTCATTAAAAAATCACCTTTCTTTAATATATTTTTATGTTTTTTTATGCTGTGACTAAGGTTCCGAGGGAAGGATTTTCCAAAACATTTATTATGTTTACAAGAGGATCCATGTTGAAAATAAGGAATGGAATCTTATTGTCTCTGCACATTGCAGCTGCGGTACTGTCGATAACTTTCAAGTCTTTTGAAAGCATTTGATCGAAAGTTAAAGATTCATATTTTTTTGCGTTTGGATTTTTATTTGGGTCTGAATCATATACTCCATCAACATTTGCAGCAGCTTTTAATATGACTTGTGCTTCTATTTCTGCAGCTCTTAAGGAAGCAGCTGTGTCAGTTGAAAAAAATGCATTTCCAGTACCGTACCCAAAAATTACAACTTTACCTTTCTCAAGACTTTTAACAGCTCTTTGAGGAGAATAAAGTTTTCCAACTTGAGCAAACTCTATTGAAGATAAAAGAGAAACTTCAACTCCAAGTTGATTTAAAGAATCTTCCAAAGCCAGTGCATTCATCATAGTTGCCATCATACCAATATGATCTGCTTTAACTCTGTTCATTTCTTGGCTGCTTCTTCCTCTCCAAAAATTTCCTCCTCCAACTACGATTGAAACTTCAACACCAAGGAGAGAAAGCTTTTTGACAATTTCAGATATCTTCATTGTTGTTTGAAAATCTATTCCTTGACCTTTACTGCCGGAAAGAGACTCTCCACTTAATTTTAAAACTATTCTTTTGTACTTTAATTTCAAGATGTAATCACTCCCGAATTTATTACTTGATTTTGGCTTAAATACTTGTATTCGCTGCTCAAAAACATTTTAACTTAATTGTTGTTTTATGTAAATACCTAAAAAATTATTTTTAAAAAAATTAAATTTTTTCTTTTAGTTATTGACTTTTTTAATATTTGTATCATAATTCTATGTGAAAATGTTATAAGGGGGGGATAATTTTGGAAGATATGATAGGCAAAATTATCGAGCTTGATAAACAAGCAAGAGAAAATGCCATTAAAGCAAAACAACTTAAAGTTGATCTTGAACAAAAAATTAGTGACCTTAAAGAAAAAAGACGATTAGAGTACATGGAACGTGCACAGGTTGATATAAAAGAAAAAGAAAGAGACGAAAAAGTTAAGGCTTGTATAAAGCTTTCGGCAATAGAAGGAATGCATAAGAAAAAAATTGAAAGAATAGAGAAAATATATTCCGAAAATAAAGAAGATTGGATTAATACAATAGTTAAAAGAGTTATAGAAAATTAAAAATTTTAAGCTTTTAAATTTTAGTGAATGGTGGTGAGAGAAAAGCCTTGTAAAGTTGAAATCTTTATGGGGGCTTTGTAAGAATATGATAATTTCTTATGCTTCTAACGCTGTGCTTTCAAAAGCAAGGGCTATGTATGGGAAACGAATAACGAAAAAAAATTATGAAGAACTTATTTCTTGCAGGAATATTCCTGATGTGGTTTCTTACTTAAAGAAAAAAACATCTTACGGAAGTGTTTTAAAAGATTTAAACGAAATCGGCGTACATCGTAATGACCTTGAAGAAAGGTTGAAGCTTAAGCTTTTCAGAGATTTTGAAATTCTTGGA
>CAKUXU010000108.1 GCA_934700635.1 uncultured Eubacteriales bacterium
GCTTATGGTCAATCTATAAACAGTGAAACAATAAAAACTGATTTTAGTGAAGTTCAAGTAAGTGTTCCAATCCTTATGAAAAAAGATATAAAAGTTGAGCCTAATTTTTCAAATGTTCCATTGGGAATAAATTTATCCAAAAATGAGTACAAGGATTTAATTAAGATAAATCCTTCAAAGCTTGAAATAGCTGGACCAGAAAATATTGTTTCTGAAATGTCAAAGGTGCTTCTCCAAACAATAGATTTTACTACACTTAATGCTCAAAATAGAAAATTTGAGCTTCCTATAATACTTCCTCAAGGATGTAGAAGTCTAAATAATATTTATAATGCTCAAATTGAAGTTAATATGTCTTTATTTAAAGAAAAAACATTGAGTATAAACCGTTTTTCATTTAAAGGTATCCCAGCATCTAAGTCAGCAAAAGTTTATAATGATAGTATAAGTGTGAAATTTATAGGATCTCCTAAATCTGTGAATTCACTCAAATCTTCGGATATTGTTGCTCAAATAGACTTAACAGGCAAAGAAGAAAATTTAAATTCAATGGAACTTCCGATTAATTTTATTATTTCAGGATCTGAAGATGTTTGGGTGAGTGAAACTTATTTTGCAAATGTTGTGCTAAATGATATTAAAAATTAAAATAATGAGGTATGAATAATGAAAAGATATGAATCTAGGGAACAAGCGTTAGCTTTTTTATTTGAAAATGATTTTGGATTTAATGATCCAAGTGAAGTTTTAGAACTGGCTAAGGATGTCAGAGATGAAAAAATAAGTAATTTTTCGAAAGAACTTTTTTTAGGTACAATTGAAAATATTGAAAATATTGACAAAGCAATTGAATCAAATTCTTCAAATTGGGGGAAGGACAGGCTTTCAAAAATGGTTCTCTCAATTTTGAGACTGTCAATATTTGAAATGCTTTATTATTCAACTCCTTCTGATATTGCAATAAACGAGGCCATTGAGCTTGCTAAAAAATATACTACAAAAGATGATGCTTCTTATATAAATGGAGTTTTAGGTGAAATTGCAAGAAAAAATATTTAATAAATAAAAATAAATAATTGAAAAGAAGGGCGAGAATTTTGAATTCAAGTGGTAAAAAGTTTGTGGATTTGCAGCTTAAGAAAATTGAAGAGCATCTTAAAAAATATATGAATTCTTCTGAAAATAAAATTGATGAAGCGGTAAAATATACGCTGTTTGCTCCTTGTAAAAGAATAAGACCTTTAATCATGATTTCTTTTTATGAACTTTGCGGAGGAAAAAGTGATGAAATTTATAAATTTGCATGTGCGCTTGAAATGATTCATACGTACTCGCTTATTCATGATGATCTTCCATGCATGGATAATGATAGCTTAAGAAGAGGGAAAAAGTGCAGTCATCTCGAATTTGGTGAAAGTACAGCACTTTTAGCAGGAGATGCTTTGCTTACTAAAGCTTTTGAAATTGCAAGTACAGGAAATTTCCTAAATTATGAAAAAGCAGTTAAATGTATAAATACACTTGCTTACTTTGCAGGACCGGAAGGTATGATTCTTGGGCAATATAAAGATTTAAATTCTAAGTACTTAAACGAAAATATTATTGATGTTCATAGATTGAAAACATCTTGTTTATTTGTGGCGGCAGCAAAGATTGGAGCACTTTTAGCAGGAGCAGAAGAAAAAGATATTTCGCTTGCTTTTAAGTTTGGACTTAACTATGGTATTGCTTTCCAGTTAATTGACGATATCCTTGATGAAGATTTAAATCTTTCTGAAAATGTTAATGGAATTAAAGTAAAAGATCTAATAAATAAAATTTTTGATAAAGAAAAAGAGATACTTAAAAAATTTAAAGGAGATATTTCACCGCTTGAGTATTTGCTTGATTTTGTTTACTCAAAAATAAATTAATTTAAGAAAGAAGTAGTACCAAAATTGAAAGAAAATAAAGAAAAAAAATACCCTATTTTAAAGCTTATAAAATCTCCAAAAGATTTAAAAAATATAAAAAACTTGAATGAACTTTGCGTAGAAATAAGAAACAAACTCATAGAAGTTATTTCTAAAAACGGAGGTCATCTTTCCTCTAATTTAGGAGTAGTAGAACTAACAGTTGCTCTTAATAAAGTTTTTGATATTTCCGCTGATGACAGAATTATTTGGGATGTTGGACACCAATGTTATGTTCATAAAATGCTTACAGGAAGATTTGAATTAATTGATACTATAAGAAAAGAAGATGGTATTTCGGGTTTTACTAACATAAAGGAAAGTAAATATGATATTTTTACTTCTGGGCACAGTAGTACCTCTATTTCTGCAGCACTTGGTTTAGCAGAGTCAAAAAAACATTTGGGAGAAAACGGAAAAGTTATTGCGGTAATAGGGGATGGCGCTCTTACTGGCGGACTTGCGTATGAAGGTCTTAATAATTCCCAAAAATGTAAGAATTTCATACTTGTTCTGAATGATAATCATATGTCTATTTCAAAAAATGTAGGCGTTGTGGCTAAGTGTTTGACAGCAGCAAGAATAGGATATACATACAGAAAAGCTAAAAATATACTAGGTCGAATTCTTGAAAAAAGTACCATTGGTACAAAGCTTGAAATTTTTCTTAAAAATTCAAAGTCAGCATTGAAAAGTGTTATATATAAGGGAAATATATTTGAAAATATGGGATGCTTCATCTTGATATTGAAATATAAAGCAAGTATTGCCATTGCAATACCAATCAGAAACATAATTCCAAATACTATAAGTAAAAATGCTATTGTATTTACCATTTCAAACTCCCCCATACAAATATTTGCCGCATTTATCAAATGCCGCAATCAGATCAAGGAAACGCTGGTCAAATGACTCCTCGTAGAATCCATATTCCTCGAATCTGCCTGGAATTGCAAGTGCATCGTAAATCCACAGGCTAACATTGTGAACATTGGACTCTAGTCCATTTTAACATCATTTTATCCGTGTGACATGGAAATCACAGCATTCATCCCCCTGTCCAAGTGTCTTTGTACGATGAAGCTGGCCTCCTTCATTCCTGTAATTTCTCTCGTCCATGTTGCACAGGCACGGAACGAATTCAAAGCAGTTCTCCCGCTTACCCAGTTTGCAAATCCCACATTCCGTGTATGTATTGTAGAATTCATCTACACCTTTCTCATAACGGAATTTCCAGTCAAGCTCGTACTTCGAATTCTGGCTTGCTATGCTCTCCTGCACCTTTTTGTCCTGCAC
>CAKUXU010000109.1 GCA_934700635.1 uncultured Eubacteriales bacterium
TTTCGTTATAAGAAGATAAATCTCTCACGTTATTATCAGCAAAAAGTTTATATCTTTTTATCATTTCATTTACAGCCCATCCAAGAGCTCCAGCAGCTTTTCTTGCATCTGTAACAACCGGAACTAAAAGGTGCGGTATACCATTATATATTCCAAGTTCTACAACTTTTGGATCTATCATTAAAAGTCTTACTTCGCTCGGTTTTGCATTATAAAGAATACTTATTATAAATGAGTTAATGCAAACCGATTTACCAGAACCAGTTGATCCTGCTATTAGAAGATGCGGCATTTTAGCAAGATCGGCAATAGTAACATCACCGGAAATATCTTTTCCCAAGACAACTGTCAGCTTACTCTTAGATGATTTAAATACATTCGATGAAATAAGCTCACGCATACCTACAATACTAATAACTTTATTTGGAATTTCGACTCCAACCGCTGCTTTTCCAGGAATAGGAGCCTCTATTCTTACACCTGCTGCAGCCAAATTAAGTGCTATATCATCGGCTAAAGTTGTAATTTTACTTATTTTAACTCCCGAAGCAGGTTGAAGCTCGTATCTCGTTACCGCAGGACCGCGACTTATATCAACTATTTTTGTTTGAACATTAAAACTATTAAGAGTTTCAACTAATGTTCTGCCATTAGTATTAAGTTCAGAACTAATATCTTCATCTTTCGGCACGGGTGGTTTATTCAAAAGTTCAACAGAAGGAAATTCATAATTATCTTCACCTGGATTTTTAACAGTTGTAGAACAAGCATTTTCATCAATATCTTTTTCTTCCGATTTTTCATTCAGTATGTCATTTCTATTCTGTTTTATCCTTGATAAAAATTGTTCTGTTACTTTTGAAACACTGTCCTCGGATTTAGTTTCGGAAAAATTTTTATCTAAAAGTTTTTCATTTGTATTTTTAGTATTTTCTTTATCGTTTACATTATCTAGTCCTATATTTTTAATATCATTTTTTATTTTTACATCCTTCATTTTTTCTTTAATTATTTCAAAAGGCTTCAAACAACTTTCCCAAAGCTTTTGCAAAGTTGTTCCTGTTACAAACATTAATGACACAAAGAGAAATATCAAAGATGTTACTCTTGCTTCAAAAATTCCAAACGACCAAACCAAAAGTGCCCCAAAAATTCCTCCTATAAGTCCCGAACCTCTATCAAGCTTAGATTCTTTATAGCAATTTATTACATACATAAAGAAATTTTTCGGCTGAAAACTTACAAGACTTTCAGAAAAAACATATATGCATGAACATATAGATAGCATCAAAACTAAAAATAAAATCAATTTTGCTTTTTTATTTTTTACTTCCTTTTTAAGACTTATAACACAAATATAGAAAAATGAAATCGGCAAGAATACCGAGCCGACTCCAAAAAGACCAACCACAAATTTATGCATGTAAAACCATATATTTTCGCCAGGAACTAAAATTAAAAATGATGTAAATATCCCTACAGCAAATATTAAAATCGAAAATGCAGCATCACTTAATTTTGTAGTGTTTTTTTCTTCATGTTTTTTATCTGGAAAAGATTTTCTTTTATTGGACTTCTTTAACATTTTTCACACTCTCACTATCCTAAATTGAAAATCCGGTAAAAATATTTATACCTAAAATTTGTTCTATAATTCCTATGAAAACTAAAATCGTACCAACTATTAAAGTGTAAACAATGAAAATTATCATTTTGTCTGTTTTAAGTAACCATTTGAATAGCTTTATCGATAAAAATCCAACTATTCCCGATACTGCTACACCTATAATAATCGGAAAAATATCAACGCTCGAAACTGAATTTTGTTCGATTACCTCTTTAAATTCAAGACCTGCTGCCGCAACTATTGCGGGTATTCCTAAAATAAAAGAATAGTCAAGAGCAGATTTTTTGCTCACTCCACGCATAAGTCCTATTGATAAAGTAGATCCAGATCTTGAAATTCCAGGGAAAATTGCCGCTATAAGCTGCATAATTCCTATAGAAATTGCATCCTTAAAAGTTATTCTTTCTCTTCCCTCAAAAGTTTCTAAGTTTTCGGATGATTTTCCTATTTTTAAAACTTTTTTCGATTTTACACCTTTATTCATAAGTAATCCTGTAAAAATTAAAGCAAATCCAACTATCAAAATATTTTTTTCACTCGAAAGTTCTTGTGCAACGTCCTTTATGCTCATACCATCTGATCCAGGCATAGGTAAAAAAAGTAAAAATAGCGGTAAAAGACCTACAATTATTGTTAACACCATTTGTTCATAGTAATTAAGATTTTTTAAATTTACCTCTCTCTTAAAGCCTTTTTTTATAAGTCCGAAAAAGGCAAGTATTAAATTCCAAACATCTTTCCAGTAAACTGCTAAAACAGCGATTAAAGTTCCTATATGTAACATTACGTTAAAAAATAAATTATTATTTCTTACCCCCAAGATATGCTGCGAAATAAGTAGATGGCCACTACTTGACACAGGCAAAAATTCCGTTAATCCCTGAACTATTCCTTGTACCACCGCTTCAAAAATTCCCATTTGCTAACTACTCCTTATTAAAAACTTGAAATCTATATATTATATGATTATAATAATAAATGTAATTATAATACTTTTCTAAATTAAATAATAGTGGGTATATAATAAATAACTACCCACATTTTAAGTAGGATAGTTACAATAAAAATATTATTTTTTATTTTTAGACATATCATAAAGACATTTAATAGCTTCAGAAAGCGTACCGCATTTGTCGATAAGGCCTTCTTTAACTGCTCTTTCTCCTTCAATAACAGTTCCTATATCCATCGCAAGCTCTTCGGTATTCATACAAAGTTCATAGAATCTTTCTTTTGAAATTTTTGAATTTAAAGAAACAAAGTTAGCTATTCTTTCCTGCATCTTTTTTATATATTCAAAGGACTGAGAAGTACCTAAAGTTACACCGCTTGTACGCACAGGATGAATAGTCATTGTTGCAGACCTTGCTATAAAAGATTTATCTGTACAAACTGCAAGAGGAACACCTATTGAATGTCCTCCTCCTATTACCATAGAAACACTTGGTTTACTCATACCGGCAATTAATTCCGCTATGGCAAGACCAGCTTCTATG
>CAKUXU010000110.1 GCA_934700635.1 uncultured Eubacteriales bacterium
ATAGTTTTACCTAAAGAATTACCAGAAGAAGAAATAGAAGTACCTGAGTACCCGGTTCATTTTTTCATTAGTAAAGAAGGGTATTTCAAAAAAATAACACCGCAGTCTCTTAAAATGAGCTCTGAGCAAAACCTTAAAAATGATGATGAAATTTCCGGAAGTATTCTTGGTAATAATAAAGATGATTTACTGTTTTTTACGAATAAATCAGTTGTTTACAAAGCAAAAGCTGATAGCTTCAAAGACATTAAAGCCAGCTTAATAGGAGAATATATACCTGCTGTTCTTAACTTTGATAAAAATGAAAAAGTTGTTTATATGACTTCTACAAATGATTACAGTGGGTTCATGATATTTTTCTTTGCTTCTGGTCGTGTAGCAAAAGTTGATATGAAGTCATATTCTACTAAAACGAACAGAAAAAAATTGATAAAAGCATTTTTTGAAGGTGACAATCTTATTTCATGTATGCATATGATTCAAGATAACAATTTTATTTTAAAATCATCTTCTGGGAAAATTCTTTTGTTTAACAGTCAAAGCATAAATATTAAACAGTCAAAAAATACTCAAGGTATTATGGTTATGAAGCAAAAAAAGGGGCATAGGGTAATTAGTGCCGAATTATTTCAAGAAGGAAGCTTGAAAGATTCGGAAGGTTATTTTGCAAAAAATTTACCGTCAACAGGGAAGTATCCTGCTATGGATACTTGTCAGCAGATGACGATTTTATAAAATTTAGGAGGAAAAAATGAAAAGAGCATTTTTAATTGTACTTGATAGCTTCGGAATAGGTGAAATGCCTGATGCTGAACTTTACGGCGATAAAGGAAGCAACACTTTAAAATCTTGTAGCAAAAATAGTAAATTTTGTATGCCCAATATGAAAAAACTCGGACTTTTTAATATTGATGGTGTAGACTATATTTCATCAGAAGAAAATCCTTTGGGTAGTTTTGCAAGAATGAAAGAAAAATCGAAAGGTAAAGATACAATAATAGGACATTGGGAAATTGCGGGAATTGAATCCGAAAGTCCGCTTCCTACATATCCTGAAGGATTTCCAAGTGATCTTATAAAGGAATTTGAAGAAAAATCAGGATATAAAACTTTATGTCATAAACCTTACTCAGGTACAGAGGTTATTAAAGACTATGGTAAAGAAAGCATCGAAACTGGTAAACTTATAGTTTATACTTCGGCTGACAGCGTTTTTCAAATAGCTGCTCATGAAGATTTTATACCGCTTGAAGAGCTTTACAGGGTATGTGAAATAGCACGTAAAATGCTTAAAGGCAAAAATGGAGTGGGAAGAGTTATAGCAAGACCGTTTAAAGGAACTTACCCGAATTTTTACCGTACTTCAGGAAGGCATGATTATGCGCTTACCGCTCCTGGAGAAACAATGCTTGATGTACTCAAGGAAAATAGCAAAGATGTTGTGGCAATTGGGAAAATAAGTGACATTTTCGGAGGAAAAGGAGTAACTAAATCAATAAAGACTGTAAACAATGCAGATGGAATAGAAAAAACTTTGAATGTAATGGAAGAAGATTTTGAAGGTCTTTGCTTTGTTAATCTTGTTGATTTTGACATGCTTTACGGTCATAGAAACGATGTTCAGGGATATGCTTCTGCACTTTCATATTTTGATTCCAAATTACCTGAAATTATTA
Organism: uncultured Eubacteriales bacterium; assembly: GCA_934700635.1. GTDB lineage: Bacteria > Bacillota > Clostridia > Oscillospirales > Acutalibacteraceae > UMGS1491. The sequence goes on from CAKUXU010000110.1 coordinate 1,677, forward strand.
ATAAATTAAAAAACGAAGATATTTTAATAATAACAGCTGATCACGGTTGCGATCCTTGTGCACCTTCTACAGATCATTCAAGAGAATATACTCCCATGATAATATACGGAAAAATGATAAAAAGTGGAATAAGTTTGGGTACAAGGGAGTTTTTTGGCGACATAGGCTCTACAGTACTTGATTATTTTGGGTTAAAAAATAAAATAAAAGGTGAGTCGTTCTTGGAAGAGGTGTTAAAAATTTGAATTTAAACAAAAAAAATATTGTTTTATGGGCGGAAAAAGTTTTTATTTGTACGCTTAGTATTTTTCTTCTCGGCCTTTCTGGAGCTATTAACATAAAAGCTGATCTAGGGGCGGATCCTATAACAGTATTTTATGATGGTGTAAGCAACTTTTTTCATACCAATCTTGGAATGACAATAAACTTAATTAATTTTACTCTTACAGTGGTTGTGTTTTTTATAAAACGAAAATATATTCATATAGGAACTCTTATATATGTTGTCTTTTTAGGATTTTTTGTTAACATGGGAGTTTATTTATATGATTTATGTTGCATACCAAATACTTGGATAGCTAGGTTTTTAGTTTCGATTTTTGGATGTATTTTAGCTTTCATTGGAATTGGAATGTACATATCAATTGATATAGGAATAGATCCTTGGAGTGCTGCCTCACTTATAATATGCCAAAAAACGGGTAAGTCCTTTAGACTTATAAGATTTTTACAAGATGCAATTACTTTAATTATCGGAATCATAATGGGTGGAACTTCTGGGGTTATAACTTTAGTTTGCGTTATTGTTGGAGGCCCTGCAATACAAAAAGTTACTGAGTTTGTTGACAAGACAATAAAGCTTATGATAAAATCCAATTGCGAAAATTGATTTAGCTAAATTTAAAATTATCGAAAGATTTTTTTACATTTTTACAAATTATATTAAATATTCTTAATAAAAGGTGGTGTCTATAGACCGAATATAGTGTATAAGTATATAATTTATTCGGTCTTTTACTATTATGTCAAATTTACCAACTCCTCATATTTCAGCTAAAAAAGAAGATATAGCAAAAAATGTTTTAATGCCGGGCGATCCGCTTAGAGCTAAATTTATTGCCGAAAATTTTCTTTCGGATATTAAATGTATTAATAGTGTAAGAAATATGCTTGGTTATACAGGAAAATATAAAAACGAAACTGTTTCCGTTATGGGAAGCGGTATGGGTATGGCTTCCATGGGTATATATTCTTATGAACTTTTTAATTTTTATGGCGTTGAAAATATAGTGAGAATAGGAAGTGCCGGAGCAATAAACGAAAAAGTAAATATGAAAGACATAATTATAGCGATGGGAGCTTGCAC
>CAKUXU010000111.1 GCA_934700635.1 uncultured Eubacteriales bacterium
ATCACTTACTACTTCAAAAATTTTATTTTTTATCAAATCCACCCCAGATAAATTTTTACCTTTAGCATTAAGAATTTCAAAAATCATATTCGCTTGCTTGCGTTCTTTTGTGGATATTGATACAAATGTGGTATTTAAAACTTGATCTCTTACAGCTTTGAGAATGTCAACATAATTCAATTCTGCAACAGTGTCACCGCTATATCTTTTTTTCAGATACTCTTTAAGTTTATTCTCACTTAAATTATTATAAAGATACTCATAGGTTTCCTTTATAGACTGCTCTTCTTCGGTTGAAGGGTCTTGAACATTCGTTTTTTCTCTTTCCTGTATATAAAAAGAGAAAAAAGGATAATGAGTTTTGCTTTGTATAATTCTTACAACTTCTCCATCATCATTCGTAGTCATAATGTATTTAAATATTTGTTCACTAAGTGTTTCTTGACCAATTTCTATAAAACGATCCGATAAAGCAGAAAATAAAATTGTAATTGTTGTTAATCGTTGTTGCCCATCAACTACATCAATTTCATTTTTGTCTCCTTCAAAGCAATCCCCTACAAATAACATTGTTCCTAGAAAATACTGATCACAACTTATTTTACCATTGTTAATAATCAAACAGTTAAGCATATCACATAAAAATTCTTTATAATTCTTTCTATCCCAAGAATATTCTCTTTGAAACCTAGGAATAATAAATTGACGTCCAGAAAGCAATAATTCCTTTATTGTTTTATCTTGTGGTTTTATATTCATGTCTCTTTTCTCCTTCTTTTGCATTCGGCTAATAAACATATTATACATCTCCTTAAAATTGCATAATATATTTTATCGTTAATGTATACTGTTTATTCTACAATTAATTAGACTTTTTAAGATCAAACACCCTTAAAATATTCTTTTTTATTAAAACATATACATATTAATTTTAATTTATAATTGAGTATATTAATTATATCTTAAAAATTCAAACAGATCAACCTTTAGTCATAAACAATTATATTTATTAAATAAATTAAGGTGCATCTGCGAGTGTCCAAGTTATAACCGTTGAATATGACTTTGCTAAAATATCTTGCGGATTAACACTCAATAATATACCTTGTTTTTCAGACCACTTAATAACTGTGTCGGTTGGTAATGAAACTGAATTTCCCGAATAAATTTTAGTCGGTTCGTTACCTATAACAAAAGTATTATCTTTTTCATCAATAAAAACCAGTGCGTCTTTTAAAGTATGATTATCAACCGAAGAAAACGGACTTTTAATTGAAGCATATAAATCCCAAGCTGAACTTGATGACCTCGAATCTGAAATCTCTATTGACCAATCTGGTTTTTGTCTTTCAATGGTAGTTATAACTGTCGAAATAACACTACTTTTGAAGTCAAGTGTATTTGGAACTGTTTTGAATTTAAGTTTTCCTTCATGAACAACAACTAAAGTCTCGCTCCTATTTTTGAAATTATCATTAGCGGTTATTTTAACAGGTGTCCCAGACTCAATAGTATCCTGCAACGATAACGAAAAATAACCTGAGGAATCTGAGCTTCCAGTTATACTATTCATCACTGAGGAAATTAAAAATTCAGCTTTTATATTTGAAGAAGCATTGGACATACCTGCAATGCTTAACGCAGCGTCCGAAATTGTATTGGTTTTCAAAGAAAGTTGACCCATTGAAAGAACTCTAACATTTTGCAAATTAAATGTTTCCACGTTTAGAGGAGTTTCGGAATCAGACGAAGTAATATTAGTTGTAACTGATGTTGTAGATGAAGTGGAAGCAGAAGCGTCTATTTTTACATTACTTCCATCTAATTTAGTCCAAATATATAAAGGCATATCAGATAAAGTTCCGGCATCAGGAAAATCTTTTGCTGAAAGCCAATAATTCACAATTTGGGAATTTATACTTACATTTCCAGTGCCTGAAGTCTGCCGAATTAAATTCCCATTTTTATTGTAAAGCACTACACTTTTTGGATTTTCAAATGTAATTGTTCCTGATCCTGCCATTTGAATAAGCGGAGCAGATGAAGCTAGAGTATTAGCTATATATAAGCTTGCACTGTCTGATACAGTAAAAGTTCCATTGCATCTAATTGTTCCGACTCCTGACTTCACGGCCGTTTGAGTTACTTTAAGATTTGCATTTTTGTCAATTAAAAAAGATTTTGCAAGTTGAGAAGAGCCTGTATCGTAAAACATCCCTCTTGCAGTATTCACAGTAACATTAGCACCGCTCCCTATGATTATTTCAGGACTGTAATCACAATAAAATGTTTCCCTTGATTCCGAAGTAATGCTAACATCTGCATTTTCTAAAATTTTAAAATAAGGATTTGAATAAGTAAACCAGAATACAGCATTCCCTGTACTTGTATGATATATCGTCGTTTTTCCCCCTATTTCAACTCTGTTTGCTTCTGCAAGCTCGTTTGAAGGAGAAGCATACCCTGATGAATTTTTAATTGTAATATTTGAATCAATATATCTTACAGTTCCTTGTCGATTGTAACTTATCTGCGGTCCTACATAATTAACATTCTTATATGTTAAAGTAACAACTTTTGTAGAGCTTGCCGCTTCAACAGCTACAATTCCGTAATAATTTTTGCCGACTATATCCATGTTGCATAAAGTAACATTTGTTTCAGAAGTTGCAGATGAAATATATATAGAATCCGTAATAGAAGCAGAATTCATATCTGTTAAAGTATGCCGTACAGTCACCCCTTGTTCGTTTGTATAAGTCCCGTTTATAGTTAAATCTGTTTTAGTAGTCGGAAAATTAATTCTTGCAGTCATTTCTATATCTGCATTTAAGTAAATTGTATTATAATTATTATTTCCGGTAATTGCAGATGCAAGTTCACTGTAATTGTTTACAACTACGCTTATCTCTTCAAGATTTGTGTCTGCTGCAGACACTTTTTCTAAACTCGAATTCAAATTTTTACCAACAAAAAAATATAAAAATAAAAAAGTAGTAAAAATTATACTTAAAACCTTATATTTCTTTTATAATT
>CAKUXU010000112.1 GCA_934700635.1 uncultured Eubacteriales bacterium
TTTTGAGAATTTGCTTTTTTAATGTCCGAATTCTTATTTGCCAGCTCCGTGATTTTTTTCCTATTCTCTGCAAGAATCTTATCAAAGCCTTCTTTATACTGTTTTTCTTCTTCCTCTTGTATTTTATTATGTGTATCGCTTATCTTATTTTTAACCAACCGATAGTAATCTAATGTTTCCTCTTTTATTTCTGTATTATCCATAAAAAGCATAAACGCACTATCTACTTCGTTTAGTATAGTATATCTTTCCTCGAAGGTAATTGGCATTTCAATAATTTGCATACTTGTATTTAAAAACTCATCAAAAAGTTCTTTGTTTCCTATATCTTTATTAAGTAAATTTTTTATTATTAAATATGCCACACTCATTCCATCATCTCTGTTTTTATATTTTTGATATATTTCGTTCATTTAAAACCTCTCCTTATTGTTTAATTAAACATTTTTTTATATACTGCTTATGCCTTTTTAGGCAATGGTAAATCCGAAAAGAATGCCGTTCCGGTCTTAAGCTGTTCTACTTTCTTTCTTAATTGCGGCATATTCTTTTCATCCGCAAGCCTTTCATACTCTTTTAACATATCACTATGCTTTTTTTCCGCAATTTCAGAAAGTTTCTCAAAAGCATTCCCCAATTCGTCAAAATATTTGCCTATACTTTCAATATATATACTTACAACGCCTTTTTCCGAAACCGTATCATATTGTTTTATTATTGCTTTTGCAAAACGTTCTTCCCAATTTATTTGATTAAGCTTTTCCCTGATAAATTTAATTGCCACTATTATCGCACCATGAAAAACAACAGGAATCCCCAATACTGCTATTCCTCCTATTCCTATCATTCCTATTAGTTCTGCCAGGCCTATCAATCCATTACCAATTCCCCAAGCTGCTGCCAACTCTACAACATTTGCTACTCCATCAATGGCTTTTCCATAAATATCTTTTTCCAACTTATTATTCTTATCCATCTCATCTGAAACATAATTATCAGATTCATATTCATATGAAAATATTTCCAATTCTTTTATTTGTGAGTCTATCTGATTTCTTTTTTCTCCAATAATATATTCTAATCTTCTTTGAATTCTTTCATCAATAGAATTCAAAAATTTAGTTTTATCATCATCGGTGTTTTTATAGTTTCCGATTTTTAGCTTTTTCACCAAACTCTCTTCTGTCATTAACTCTATATAGTACTTTTCAAATTCTTTTTGTGCCGATTTTCCTAATTTTTTAATAAGCTCAGACACCTCTCTTACACCAACATCATGTTTAACTTTTCTTTGCGGCTCGGTGTTCAAATATCCTTTTAGTATTTCTAAATATTTAACACGTTCTGATAATAATCCATTATATTTATCATAGTATTTAGAAATAAATTTTAAAGAAGCTTGTTTTTTTAACTCCACTCCCTCGCATACTTTTTCATAGAAAAGTTCAGTCAATTTAACAATGCTTTCAGAAAAATCTTTTCTAAACTTTTTACATAATCTCGGCAAGTCCTTTTCAAATGTATAAAACCTGCTCTTTATATCATCTCTGGTGTATGTATATCCTGTATAGTTTGTAAGTGCCTTAAAAATATATGGCGTATCACCATATTTAATATCCTCATTATCAAGAAACATATCACACAGCACATCACTTCTTTTATCTATTATATTATTAATACTCTCTATATCACCGTCATTAATTTGCCCCGCTTGAGATGCAACAATAAATAAGTTTCCAAATTTGGGGAAGTTATTTTTGTCTTTATTTTCAAAGTGAGTTATAGTCTTCATACACTTGTTAAGATATATTAAATCGTCACTATGTAAAAAATGGTTTGCCGAGCTTAAATATACCAGACAGTCATTCTTGTACATGTCAACTATTGTTTTATGAAGCATATCATCATTTTTATTTACAGCAAAACCGGGAATATCAACAATTGTACAATCCTTAAGCAACGGACTATCCACAAACACTATCGCCGATGCCGCTTCTTTATTATTGCCTTGATGTGTCCCATACTTCTCTAATAAGTCATAATTTCCTTTAGAAAGTAAATACTCATTAAAATAGTTTTCATCTTTTAATCTGTTTTCATCAAAATATTTATCATTTTTCTTTTTAAATATTAATACATTGTCTTCACTAAAAACCGGTTTTTCCTCTATATGTTTTAAATAGATTATAATAGATGTTGTTGCGGTCCAATTAACCGGCGTAATACATTCACCCAACAATGAATTTATCAACGTACTCTTTCCCGAATCTGACTTTCCCGCAAAAATAACCCGTGGCTTTCTAACTTGCTCCAAATACATCTCAAATGACTTAATCTCTTTTTCTACAAAATCATCATCAAAAATTTTATAGCCCTCTTGAATGTATTTTTCAATATCATTCTTAGCTTCTTCCGTTGGCTCCCACATATTTTGTGGTTCAATTTTATGCTTAAGGTAATCACTTTCGGATGACTCACCCATTATTTCATCTCTCTTCATACCCGTATATCTTATTATTGACTCTACGATTTCCAACGTCGGCTGTTTTGTTCCATTCTCATACATTTCCAAATCTTCAACAGAAATTTCAATCTTTTCCTCTTTTTTAAGACTCTCCGCAAACTCTTCTTTGGTTTCTCCAATATGTTTCAATATTTTTTCTAACCTTATACCCATCTCTTGTTTTCCTCCTAAGCAAAATTTTATTTCGTGAAAATTCTTATCTCTTTTCCGACATCACCACATTATTCTAAAATATATTTATCACTTTGTATAAATCATTAATTTGTTTTCCAGATGGTTTCCATTATTTTAGGGTAAACCTCTTCTACAACCCCTATATGCATATCAATCATCGATACAATATAATCAGCATATTCATCAATAATATCGCTACTATCAGGAAACACTAAAATGTCTGTTTTTACGGTTATCGTGTTATTATTAGCATAAAACCTTACATATTTATATTCAGCATTTAATTCATTTAGCGCTTTA
>CAKUXU010000113.1 GCA_934700635.1 uncultured Eubacteriales bacterium
TTTTGAGTTCTTGTTGTTTTTTGAGTTCTTGTTGTTTTTTGAGTTCTTGTTGTTTTTTGAGTTCTTGTTGTTTTCTGAGTTCTTCTTGTTTTCTGAGTTCTTGTTGTTTTTTGAATTCTTCTTGCTTTCTTTGGTTTTCTTGTTGTTTTTTGGTTCCTTCTTTTTGTCTTTGAGTTTCTAGTTGTTTTCTGATTTTTTCTAGTTGTCTTTGGGCTTCTTGTTTTCTGAGTTCTTCTTGTCTTTGGACTTCTGGTTGTTTTTTGAATTCTTCTTGCTTTCTTTGGCTTTCTTCTTGTTTTTTAATTTCTTTTTGTTTTTGGATTTCGCCCTGTTCGATTTCATCTTGTTCATGTTGTTCTGGTGAAGAGGACAATATCGTCTGCTGTGAATCGGATTCTTCTTTATTATTTATTTTATCAGTATTATCTGGAAGCTGCTTATTTGGTTGATTGATTGGTTTTTTTGGATCTAAATAATTATATATTTTTTTACCTCCAAATGCCAAAGCAAGAATTCCAGGAGGTATTAATAATAATGATGCTGGATGAATGATAACATTTTTAAGTTTTGTTAGTAAATTTGGACTTTTTTTAGAACTGGTTTGTTCTTCTTTTTTACTAGAATCTTGGTTGTTGCATTTAGGATTATAATTTTGGCTGTTGTTCAAAGCCGACGTAGAAACTTGCGAACTAAGTATAATTAATGAACTTAATAAACATGACATTAGTTTTTTACTATTTTTCATATAAATCTCCTTCATAAAATTTATCAAATTTATTATAACAAAAATAAATTATAAATTCAATAAATAAAGTAAAGTTTAGATAAATATAATATTAATTATTATTTTTCTAGAAATTTATAAGATATTATGTACATAGAAATGCTTGATTATATTTATAAAATAAATTTAAAATGTACTTAAAAATAGGGAATAGCACTGTAACTTAAAAAAGTCTATATATACACTTGAATCAAATTTTTTTCGATATTTTATTATTTTTTTGGTTTATCAAAAAAGAGAATTGCTTACACCTGCTAAATTGGTAAATCATATGATTATGAATATGTAATACCTTTCTAAAGTTCTTTCAGCAACTTCTTTTAGGCTTCATATACTTCGCTTATGGTATTGAGAAATTTAGAAAAGCTTAGTTTAAAATCAAAAATTCTTTTAAAAAATATAACTTTTATTTAATATTATTTCTTTAATTCTAACAAATTATTGTTCTTTACAAAATTTAATATTTCTTCAATTTGTTTGTTAGTGAAATATTTTCTATCGTTCTCTATAAATAAATCCGCTAAGTTTCTTGGTTTTTCCAAAATAATTCTCTCTTTTATTTTTGGTTTTTCCGTCAAATGCGCATTATAATTTGAAAATAAATCGACTTCATTATTTTCACAATATAACTTTATTTGTATATCACATTCTAATTTATCACACATTCTCGAAAATTTAGCTTCTGGGGTTTTCTCTTCTTCAAATTCAAATAGTAAATCTAAATACTCAGTTTTTTTGGTAAGTGATCCTAAAACCTTTGTTACAGCTTCTTTTCCCTTTAAACGTTTTTCTTCCTTTGTTATAGGATCCAGCGGTGTCAAATCTCCAATAATAATTTCTTCAAGTTCATGTAAAACGATCATCATTATAGCTCTGTTCAAATCTAAGTTAAGTTCAAACTTAGAATCAATCGCAATAGCAAGCACACATGTACCATATATATGTTCTGCAACACTTTCTAGTCGTTTGCTGCTCACATTCCAAATTTTCCAACCACTTCTAACTATATTTTTCAGTTCGGTTGCTAATAAATAAAACTTTAAAGCATTTGTTATTTTCTTGATTGACATATAAAAATTGCCTTCCTTATTTGAGACTATTTAAAAATAACGTTTCTAATGAATCAATTTCAAAAAAATTGGTCACAGTTTTCTCAGAGATATTGCGCATATCCTGTACAGTAATACAAGTATATTTGTCTGTGATATGAACTGCAATATATGGTTAGAGAAATTTCTTGTTTTTCCTATGAAAGCTCCTAAACTTTTTTAATGTTTCAGTTTATTAAAACTACAAAAGAAAAGTACTTTGTAGGTAAATCAGAATTGATAGAAAAAATGAATTGGTTGGCACAGCATCTCAGTACGGTTGCATAACAGGATCACGAAGGTTTGGAAAGACAATAAACGCCATTATGCTTGCTTGTATAATCCCGCTTATGTACTTAAGCGCCAGAAAGAAATATAAAATAGTACAGAAAATGCCGACAAAAATAGGATTTACAGACTTAATTTTTTATCCAAATGATAAAAACAAAAACAAACCTATCTTAAAGCAATGTGCTTAAAAGATAGGCTCATATTTCATTTAAAAAATTTTCTACTGATAGCACTTTGACCATTTTGTTTTTTCGTTAAATAATTCACATTTATATGATTTGCAACTGAGTGTTTTTTAAATTGATCGTATTTTTAGAGTAAAGTTTATTTCCTTAATATCGACATTAACTTTAAGTCTAAACATATTTTTTAGTTTTTATGATTTTTTTCTTATTATTTAAATCAGTCTATTAAAAATTGTTATATACAAATGTTATTTTCCCGTCTTGGTTTTCTAGCATTGCAAATACTAGGAGTAAAATCCCAAGCATTATTAGTAAAAATTTAAAAATATAACTTTTCCCAACTTTATGAATAATACTCTGCAATTTTTCTATCAACATAAAGCCATCCTTTCCATCCTAAATGCATAACGTCTTTAAAAAAATAAGGTTCATATTCATGGTCTCTTAAATCTAAATAATCAAAGTCATACATATTGGCAAGCTGTACCAATTTATCATAAAATTTATCTCTTTTCTCTTTTGTAAGACCTGTAAAATCATAATAATACCCGTTTGTTGACATAAAAACAATATAAGGTTTAACTCCTGTTTGTTTGCACATTTTTAAAAAAAGTTCATAAT
>CAKUXU010000114.1 GCA_934700635.1 uncultured Eubacteriales bacterium
TCTGCCATTTTGTGTGTATCTTCACGTTTCTTAACGGCTCCGCCTGTGCTTTTAATAGCATCGAGAATTTCTCCGGAAAGTCTTTTTATCATGGTTTTTTCCGAACGAAGTCTTGAATATTTTGTGAGCCATCTGAGACCAAGTGTTTGTCTTCTATCTGCTCTTACTTCGATCGGAACCTGATAGGTAGCACCTCCAACACGGCGTGCTTTAACTTCGAGTGTAGGCATTATGTTTTCCATAGCCTCTTCAAAAACCTCTAAAGGTTCTCTTCCTGTTTGTTCACGCACTATATCAAATGCTTTGTATACCACTTTTTGGGCTACTCCTCTTTTTCCGTCGAGCATGATGTTATTGATTAAACGAGTAACCAATTTTGAATTATAAATAGGATCTTGTAAAACATCACGTCTTGTAATTTTACCTCTTCTTGGCATGTTTCTTCCCTCCCTCATAGTAGATGATATCATAGGTACTCGAAAGTAATTCAGCTTTCGTTTGCCAATACAAGAGAAATTTCTTAAAGTAATATACAAAACACTCTTGCATTTGCGTAACTAAAAAGATTTATTTACTTTCTTGATTAATACTATTTTTTAGCTGCTCCAGCTTTTGGACGTTTTGCACCGTATTTAGAACGAGCTTGCATACGTTTTGCAACACCTTGAGCATCTAGTGTACCTCTTATAATGTGGTAACGCACACCAGGTAAGTCCTTAACACGTCCACCTCTTATAAGAACAACACTATGCTCTTGAAGATTATGTCCGATTCCTGGAATATAAGAAGTTACTTCTAAACCATTTGAAAGACGAACCCTTGCAATTTTTCTAAGTGCTGAGTTAGGTTTTTTAGGAGTTGCTGTTTTAACAGCTGTACAAACTCCTCTCTTTTGTGGGGAATTTTGGTCTATAGACTCTCTTTTCTTAGAGTTCCATCCCTTTAAAAGTGCAGGAGCCTTTGCTTTTCTTTCTTGGCTTTTTCTTCCTTTACGGACTAACTGATTAAATGTTGGCATATCACACCTCCTCATTAAAGTTAAAAAATATTAGTGAATCGAGCTTAATTTAAAATCCCGACACACTGCATTATTCTAACACATATTGAATTAATTTGTCAAGAGATATCTTGAAAACACAAATCTTTACTTTGAATCACTTATTTTAGTATTATTACTTAATCTTTAATTCAAACGATGAAATACAACTTGTTTGTGAAAATTTTTCTCTCGAAAACATAGCAAAAGCTTGTATCGTAAAGACACAAGCTTCTATTAATCTATACTAAGTCATTACCAAGATTTTATAATTTTTTCTATATCACTTTTATAAAGAATTATATCAGATAAAAGCGAAGCTCCACTATCGGTCATTCTTTGTTGAACAGCCAATTCAACTGCTCTTGTAATATCTGCTCCTGTTTTACCTCTGAACTTACCTGCTAAAGAGTTTGCCATTGATTCTGCGGTTTGTCCTTCTTCAAATCTATAACCTTTCAAATTGGCCATTAATATTTTATTTAGATCTGATTCCGAAGGAATAGCAACTTCAATAGACTGCTCAAGTCTTTCTGAACGTTTTACCGCAAGGTCAACCGCTAAAGGCAAATTTGTAGTCGCAAGAATCACAACACCGTCCGAAGGCTTTAATTCATCCAGCTCGCTTAAAAGAGTTACTGTTTCTTTAGTTGTAGCAGGATCACCCGATGGAGAATCTTGTCTATGTCCTCCTAAAGCATCTATCTCATCAATTAAAAGAACTACTATTGCATCTTTATTAACTTTATTTCCATTTTCATCAACTTCGTTACGTCTGTTAGCAGCTAAATCTTTCGCATATTTAAATTTGCTCTTAATTTCTGAAACCATGTTGTCATTTCCATTTTCAGTGTGCTTTTTAAGAATAACTATATCACATTTTTCAGCAGCGGACATAGCTTTAACCATTGTAGTTTTTCCTGTTCCAGGTTTGCCGTACAAAATCATTCCTTTTGAAGGCTTTATTTTATTTCCCATTCTGACTGCTTTTCGATGTTGTTCTAAAAGATTATGGATATCACTTTTTATATTGTCATATCCACCGATAACTTCATCAATTGAAAGCTTACCCTCTCTTAGCATATCGCATTGTTTGTCGAAGTCATGCATTTCTACTAATTTACGTTCGCTTTCTATTTTTATCCTGTGTTCACTAACAATTTTATTCTTGAGCGAGATATTTCTTTCATATTTTTTCTCAAATAAACGTTTTGTTGTTTGGAAACGTCCAACTTGCTCAATGCCAGTTATTTGATTAATTTTTTCCTTCAAAGGTCCTATTTCTTTAAATAATTCATCTTTTAAAGAATCAACTTTTTCTTTTGCTTCGTTGTTTCCTTCTAAATCACACATAGCAAATTGTTCAGAAATACTTTTTCTTTTTTCTTCAAGCCAATTTTTAAATTCTTCCTTAGCATCTTCTATATATTTTTGTTGAATATCTTTCTTTATTTGAACTGTAGCGTTAATCAATTCGGAAACTTGAGCTTCAAAGTGATCTATTTCTTCCTTGACATCATTAAAAATACTTTCGATGTTTGATGAAAATATACTAGAGTCTTCGCTTCTCATCTTAGCGGGAAGAATTGCATTACAAATGCTATTTTTAATTCCTAACACTCTGTTTTTAACGGTGGATACTTCTCCTTCAAAAATTTGGGATTCTTCACCTAAGTCTTTTAAACAAGACTCTAATTGCTCCATTTTTCCGTCAACCAAATTTATAAGGTTTTCTTTATATTCTGCAAATTCCTTATTTTGTTCTGCTTCAATTTCCTGTGAATCTTTTGGGTGAGGTTTTTCTTGCAATTCTTTGATATATCTGTCTATCTTTTTATCTAATTTATAAGCAAGCTACAATTACTTCCTATATGTCTTTATTTATATTCTTTTTAAGGAATATTACATTTTTGATACAA